>CAMWTD010000013.1 GCA_947177085.1 uncultured Desulfovibrio sp. | reverse complement strand
TGAAGTGGCGGCAGCTTACCGCAAAAAGCGACAAAGCAAAAGCCCAAATCCGTGGGGCCGGGGCGGGCAGGGGCCCGGAAGACGGGGCCGGCGGCCTGCGGGGGCACGCCCCCGCCTCTGGCGGTGCGGGCTGAAATGCGGCATACTGCGGCCTGCCCCCCTGCGGCGACATCCACCACCGGAGGCCACGGATGAATCCCGAGACCTGGAAAATCCTGCTCGAATATTTCGATTACCGGCAGTTCCTGCACCAGAACCCGCCCCTGCGCCTGGCCTGCATCTTCGGCATCGTGCTGCTCGCGCTCATCGCGGTGCATGTGTTCTGGCCCTGGGCCCAGCGCAAGTTCGAGGCCTTCATGGAGCGCAAGTACCAGCTCGACGCCTCCGCGCAGGGGACGGCCGCGGTCAAGGCCATGGACTTCGGCATGTACGAGCGGGTGATGCTTCACCTCAAGCGGCTCGTCTATGTGGGCATCGTCGCCTGGGGCGCGCGGATGCTCGTGCTGGCCCCGGTCTACGCCAGCGCGCTCGCCACCATCTTCAGCATCGTCTGCACCGTCATCGCCATCGCCTTCGTGGCGGCCTTCGTGCCCTTCAACCTCGACCTCTACATGCGCCGCCACGGCGAGACGCTCAAGACCTCGCAGAGCCGCTCGCTCATGCCCATCATCACGGGCATCATCTGGGCCGTGGGCCTGACCTTCCTGCTGGACAACCTGGGCTTCCAGGTTTCCTCCATCGTGGCCGGCCTCGGCATCATGGGCGTGGCCGTGGGCCTCGCCGGCAAGGCCATCCTCGAGGACTTCTTCAGCTATATCGTCATCCTGCTCGACAAGCCCTTCCGCATCGGCGACCATGTGGAGCTTGAGAGCGGCAAGGCCGGGGATGTGGAATACATGGGGCCCAAGACCACGCACCTGCGCAGTCTCGAGGGCGACCTCATCGTCTGCGCCAATTCGGAGATGACGCGGGGGGTCATCGTCAACCTCGGCAACGTGCAGGACCGCCCGGTGGTGCTCGAGCTCGGCGTGGCCTTCGAGATGCCGCTCCATGTGGTCAGGCGCGTGCCCGACATGCTGCGCGAGGTGGTGGAATCCTTCCCCGACTGCACCTATGAGCGGGCCTGCATGCTCAAGTTCGGCAGCGCCAACTACCTGTTCCAGCTTATCTACATCGTCCACGAGCGCAACATCAAGCGGTTCCAGATCACGCGCTCGGCCGTGAACCTCGCCATCCAGCAGAAGCTCAATGACGAGCATGTCGCAAGCGCCTATCCGACCAGCCACATGTTCATGACCCAGCAGCCCGGCGGCCTTCTGGGCACGCCCGCGCCCGCGCCGCAAAAGCCCACAGCGCAGGCCGCCGCCAAGGCCGAGGCCGAGGCCGCGTCGGCTCCCGCTTCGTCTCCCTCCGGCCAGTAGCGGCCTCAGTGCCGGTGATGCGCGTTTTCCACGGCGTCGCCGGGCCTGAGCAGGAAGGTGAGCAAAAGCGAGGTGAGCAGGCTTGCGCCGAAAAAGGCGTCGGCGAGCGCGTAGCTGCCGAAAAGGCCGTGCGAGGCCGCCATGACGGGAAAGCCCGCGCAGCGCAGGATGAGGATGATGGTGATGAACTTGTAGGCCGAAAGGAAGTTCTGGCTGCCGAAATACCAGGAAACCACGGCCGGAAGCACCGTCCACAGGCCGCCGATGCAGCCGCCGAAGGCCACGCTGAAAAGCGTGAGCTGCGGCAGCGACGGCGGCAGCAGGAGCAGGGCCACGCTGGCAACGCTCATGGCCATGATGAGCCGCGAGGCCACAAGCGGCGTCGTGCGGTCGCTCACCCAGCCCCAGGCATACTTGGCCAGCGCCGCGAACAGCGCGGAAAGGCAGGCCAGCAGCATGGCCGGCCAGGCCTCGAGCCCGAGGTCCGCGAAGCGGGGCTTCATCTGGCTCATGAAGGTCGAGGCGGTCATGAGCGCGAGCCCGTAAGCTATGCCCACGAACCACGCCTGGCGCGAATGGATGAGCGCCGCGAAGGAGGCGTTGACGGGCTTTGCCTTCGGCGCATGGGGCTCATGACGCCTGCCGTCCGGGTGCAGCCCCAGGGCCTGTGGCTCGTCGCGCACCAGCCACCACGCAAGCGGCCCGAGCAGGCAGGTGAGCACGCCGAGCACCGTATAGGCCGCCGTCACCCCGAAGGCGTGGATGAGCGCCATGCAGAAAAAGGGCAGCACCACCCCGGCGAGGGAGGAGCCCGCATTGGCGACGCCGAAGGCGCGCCCCTGAAAATGGCGGAACCAGCGGCTGATGAGCGCGTTGCCCACCACGCCGCCGCAAAACTGGGCGCACACCCAGACCAGGATGAACCAGAGCGTGTAGAGCGCGAGGCTTTGGGTCATGCCCATGCCCAGCGTGGCCGCGCCCCCGGCCAGCGCGCCCAGCGTGGTGAGCAGCCGCAGTGAGCGCCGCGCGGAGACGGCGGCGGCGAGCGGCATGGCGAGCTGTCCGGCGAGCACCGCAAGGCCCATGCTCAGGTTGAGGCCCGCGCGCGTCCACCCGTTGACCTCGCAGAGCGGTTCCATAAAGGCGTTCATGCAGTAGACGGCGCTCCCCTGGAGCATGAAGTTGCCGCCCGTGATGAGCGCCGCCAGTTTCCAGCCGTAAAACATGATTTCTGAACCTGTGTGCGCTGCGTCACCCTAGAGCGGCAGCACCTTGTAATGCTGCTCGGGCAGGATGCCCTTGAGGATGGCCTTGACGCTCAGGGAGGCGGCCCCCTTGCTCCGGGCCTCGGAAAGCCACTTTTCCAGCACGTCGATATTTTGCTTCATGTGGGTGTTGAACACGCCCGCGCCGCCGTATTCGCGCCGGGCCTGCGCGGCGAGGCGCTCGGTCTCCGTCTCGGGGGCCGCCCCCACAAGGCCGAGGCTCGTCTTGTAATAACCCGCGCCCATGCGCAGGGAATCGAGATAGTCCTTGAGGTCCCCGGCCACCTCGGCCCTGAGCTGTTCGAGCTGCTTTTTGGTGGCCGCGTCCGAGTTTTTCTTCAGCATCTCGCGGATTTTTTCCTCCTGCCTGTGCGCCGCGCTGTAGCGGAAGGCGAAAGCGCGCAGGGTCTCCGCCTGGTAGAGCAGGGAACGGTACTCGTGCTCCAGCGTGGCGGCGCGCTCGCGCGTGGCCGCGCTTTCCTGGTCCTCGAGCATGGCGCGCAACTGGTCGAGCTGCGGCTTGAGGGCCGGGGCGGCGGCGGAGAGCGCCTCCACGGCCTCCAGCGGCGTGCGGCCCGCTTGCACTGTCCCGGGCTTTTGCGCGGGCGCGCGTTCCTCCTTGCGCAGGGTCTCGAGCCGTTCCGCGTTGGGGATATTGATGCCCGAAAGCACAAGGCGCAGGCCGAGGTCCTCGGGGCGGCTCGGCCCTTGCGCCGTATAGAGCGGCACCTCGTCGCGCCGCCCCGGGGCCACGCCGGCCTCGTCGCTGCGGAAGCTGCCCCCCTTGACGAGCACGCCGCCCGCGGCCCCGTGCAGGCGGTGGCGCACCATGCCCGACTGCATGTCGGCGATGGAGAGGCGGAAAAAGCCGTCCGTCATTTCGCGCACATTGCCGAGCGTGTCGTGCAGCCCGAGGGGATTGGCGTTGCGCGAGCCGATGGGCGAAGGCCCCGAAAGCGCGCCGTCCGCCGAATAGACGCCGTAATCCTTGAGCGCCTTGCCCTCGGCCAGCGGGAACACGTCCTTGTCGGCCCACCATTCCGGGGCCACGCCCGCGCCGCCGCGTGCGGCGAATTCCCATTCCTCCTCGGTGGGAAGGCGCAAAAAGCCCACGTTCTTCGTGCCCGCGAAGTGCGGCAGGCTCCCGGGGTGCTCGCGCACGAGCCACGCATTGTATTTCTGGAGGAATTGCTGCGCGTCGAACCACGAAACGCCGCCCTGCGGCAAATTGGCGCCGGCCGGGGCGGTCTTGCCCTTCACCGGGCAGGCGGCCTCGTCCACGCTTCCGTCGTCGGAAACGGCGCGCATGACCGCGTCCCACTGGAGGCGGCTCACCTCATACTTGCCGATGAAATAGAAAGTGTCGCCGGCGGCCTTTTTCCCCGTGCCCCCCGTGGCGATGCCCCAGGCCGCGGGCAGGTCCGCGGAAGTGAAGGGCGCGGCGATGTGGCCGTCGAACTGCCGTTCGTAGATCTGGCGCTCGCCTTCCTGGGCGTTCACCACGCCCATGGAGAAGGTCCTGTCCTTGATGAGGCCGCCCGAAGGCACGGCCACGGCGCGCAGGGTCATGGAAAGGCCGCAGGGCATGGGCAGCGCGATGTCGTCGCCGGCCGGGACCGGGTTCCACGCGCTCTCCACGGGAACGCCGTCATTGGCCGAGGTGAAGGCGGCGAGCGCGGGTTGCGCCCCGGCGAGCAGGAGGAGCAGGAGCAGCACGAGAGGCGCGGGCATGGTCAGACCTCGCGGATGACGATGGAGGGTTCGACGGCCGCGGCCGCCCGGGCCGCGCGCGCGGTGGAGAGCAGGGAGAGTGCGGCCACGGCGGCGCAGGCGAGGCCCGCATCCGTGAGGGAAAGGCGGCAGGCGATGCCGCCCTGCTCCGCAAAGGCGCGGGCGATGCCGAGGCTCACGGCGAGCGAGAGCAGCAAGGAAAGCCCGAAGCCGCAAAGCGAGGTGAGCAGGCTCTGCGTCATGGGATAGCACATGAGCGCCGCGTGCGGAAAGCCGAGCAGCCGCAGCATCCCGAGCATCCGGCGCTTGCGCTCCACCGCGCCCTGCGCGGAGCTCACGGTGAAGGCCGCGAAGCCCGCGCCCACGGCAAGCGATATGATGAGGATGACCTGGTTGATGGCCGATTCCAGCATCCGGATAGCCGCGATCTCGCGGGAGCGGGTGCTCGTCTCGATGTGGCGGGCCGCGAGCGCCTGGGCGAGGACCTCCACCGCGTCAAGATCCCGCGCGTAGAGCCGGAAGGAGGCGTATTCCCGCTCGCCCTGGCGGGGAGCGCCGCTGAAGCCCCGGGCCGGGACTTCCAGATAGTCGCGGTAGTCCTCCAGGTCCTGGAGCGTGGCGAGCGGCGCGAAGGCCATGCGGCGGTCGGCCGCGGCCTCGGGGAGCACGGCGTCCACGCGAAAGACGAGGCGCGCCGATTCCAGGCGGCCAGCCGGGGTGCGCCGCCCGAGGCGCGCGAGCAGGGCAGCGCCCGGGGCCACGCCAAGGGCCCGGGCCGCCGGCGCGGAGAGCACGAGGCCCGGCTCCGCGCCGTCCGAAGGCGCCGTGATGCCGTAGTGCGCGAGCACGGGCTCCCCCGGGGCGCAGGGCTCAAGCGAGATGCTGGCGCTCTTGCCCGTGCCGTCGGCCCCGGCGGCGAGCGTGATGTCCGTGGCGGTCTCGCGGGTGCGGCCGATGGCGAAGGCCGCGCCCGGGAGCTGCCCCAGGGCCGCCACATCTGCGGCGCTGAACCGGCCGCCGTCGCTTTTGGGCGTGATGACGAGCACCGTGGGGTCCTTGAGCAGGCGCTCGCGCATCCCCTCGATGACGCCGTTTTTCAGGCCCTGCAACACCAGCAGCGGCGTCAGCATACTGGCCAGCGCCAGGATGGCGCACAGGGTGAGCGAGCGCTCGAAGCGCCAGTCCCGGGCGGCGAGGGCCACGGCAAGCAGGACCTTTCTCAGCATGGCGCGGCCTCCGTGCCTGGGGCTCCCCCCGGCGTCCCGTCGTCGAGGATGGCGGTGACGCCGCCCTCGTCCTCCTCAAGGCGGAAGGGGAGTTCCGTGAGGCCGCCGCGCCGCGCCCAGTCGGCATTGTGCGTCACGAGCACGAGGCTCCCCCGGTGCAGGTCCAGCGCGGCCAGGAAGGCGTCCATCACCCGGGCGGCGTGGACAGGGTCCAGCGCGGCCGTGGGCTCGTCCGCCAGGATGAGCTGCGGCCCGGGGGTGAGGGCGCGCACGATGGCGGCGCGCTGGCGCTCGCCCACGGAAAGCGTGGCGGGCATGGCCGCCATGAGCTCCCCGACGCCGAGGGCCGCGGCGAGTCCGCGCGCGCGGGTGAGGGCGCTGGCCGCGTCCATCCCGGCGAGGCGCGCGGTGAGCGTCATGTTTTCGCCCACCGTGAGAAAGGGCAAAAGCTCGCCGGACTGGAGCACATAGCCCATGTGGGCGAGGCGCAGGGCGGCCATGGCGTCGTGGCGCTCCGCCTTCCAGAGGGCCGAGACGTCCAGCGGCGGCGCGTCCGCCTCGGGGGCGAAGGTGAAGCGTTCCGCGCTGTCGGGCCGCAAGGCGAGGCCGAGCAGGTCCAGCGTGGTGCTCTTGCCGCAGCCGCTCGGGCCGGTGATGGCGATCCTCGCCCCGCGCGGGATGTGCAGGCTCTTGATGAGCAGGCGGTAGCCCTGTTCGCGCTGGCGGCGCTTGACGAGATTTTCTATGGCATAGAGCATGGGCGGCTCCCGAAGACGCGCGGCGGCAAGGGCGCGGCGTCGGGCCCGAGTATGCCAAAGAGGGAGGCAAAGGTCGAGAAAATACGCGGCGGGGCATGTCAATGGCGCGGGGCCGGCCCGGCTTCTTATTTATTATTTGATAAAAGAAATCGTTTGCGCTAATTTATGAAGGAATATTTCTTTGGGTATATTGCCGAGGTTCCCCATGCCGCTCTCCCAACACCGGAAGTCCCTGGAAAAGCTCTACGCCGCCCGCATCGCCCATGCCTCGACCGATGCCCGCCAGGTGCTGTTCTGCCGCAGCCTGCGCTACCTCATCGACCATGCGGAAGATTTTGACGCCTGCGTGCCGGAGAATAACCTCTTCTACAGGGAATTCGAGGCCCTGCTCAAGGCTGGCTTCAGCTCTGAAGAGGATTGCTTCAGCCTGTTCGAGTGCGTGGTCATCTTCTTCCGCCTGCGGCAGTGCGCCGGCGCAGGCGAGGAGAGCGCGGTCGTGCGCGACGTGCTGCGCCATTTTGAGGACTGTGGCGAATGGCAGCCCGAAGACGAGACCCTTGTCTGCGACTGGTATTGGCGGCTTATCCCGTCGCTGGCTGTCGCCCGGGGCTGAGGCGGCAGCCGGAATCCTCTTTCCGTTTTTCCCTGCAAAAAAGGCGCGCGGCCCTGGGGCCGCGCGCCTTTGCGATTTTGGGAGCGGAAAGCCCCCCGGTGTTTCTAGAACGCGCCGGGATTGGCCGCGACCAGGACCCAGCAGATGATGCCGACCACGCAGCCGTAGAGCAGGAAGGGCCAGAAGGTCTTGCGCATGACCTCGCCCTCGCGGCCGGAAAGGCCGACAACGGCGCAGGCGGCCACGATGTTGTGGATGCAGATCATGTTGCCCATGGCGCCGCCCACGGTCTGCGCCGCTTCGATGATGGAGCGGGGCAGGGTGAGCATGGTGGCCATATCCCACTGGAACTCGCCGAACATGAGGTCCGAGATGGTGGCCGAGCCGGTGATGAAGGCGCCGAGGCCGCCCACGAAGGCCGCGAGCAGGGGCCAGATGGCGCCGGCGGCCGCGCCCACGGTCTCGGCGAGGGCCAGCGGCATGGAGGGCGCGCCCAGCGGGTTGACGGCCGAGCCGCGGAAGATGGCGACGAGCGCCACGGCGAAGCACAGCGCGATGGTGGGCGACTTCATCTTCTGGAAGCTCTCGCTCCACGCGGCCTTGACGGCCGGGGCCGGCATCTTGTGCAGCCAGATGGTGAGCAGGGCCACGAAGATGAAGAAGGTGCCGGGGAGATAGAGATAGGTGATGCTCTCGGTGATGTCCTTGAAGCCCAGGATATTGCTGAAGGTGATCTTCTGCGCGGTCATCCAGCCCTTGATGCCCAGTTCCGGGATGCGGGAGATGACGAGCAGGAAGCAGATGATCACGTAGGGCAGCCACGCCTGGAACTGGCTCATGTGGGCCTTGAACTCGGTGCTGGTGTTCTGGCTGGCCGTGCCGGACCAGGAGGCCTCCCACTTGGAGGGGTCGCCGAAGCCCCACACGTCCTTGGGCACACAGATGCCCTGCTTGGCGCCCCAGACCACCACGGCGAGGCCGATAAGGCCGCCGAGCATGGCCGGGAACTCCGGCCCGAGGGCCCAGGCGCAGCCCACATAGGGCACGAGGAAGCAGATGGCCGCGAACACGCAGAACTTCCACGCGCGGAAGCCGGCCGCCCAGGAGCGCTCGGGGCCCCAGAAACGGGTCATGAAGCCGAGCATGAAGATGGTGATGATGATGGCCATGGGGCCGTGCATGAAGGTGGCCCACTCGCCCACGAGCTTGGCGAAGCCGTCAAAGCCGGCGAAGGGCAGGTTCGGGTCCGCGCCCACGAGGGCCGCGATCTTTTCCTTGAGCAGGCCGAAGCCCACGAGGATAGGCGTGCCCACCGCGCCAAAGGAGACCGGCACGCTGTTGAACACGAGGCAGACCACGGCCGCGGCCATGGCCGGGAAACCGAGGCCCAGCAGCAGCGGGGCCGCCAGGGCCGCCGGCGTGCCGAAGCCCGCCGCGCCCTCGATGAAGGCCGCGAACAGGAAGCCGATAATGATGGCCTGCACGCGGCGGTCACGGCTCACGTTCTGCATGCCGTACTGGATGGTCTCCATGCCGCCGCTTTTCTCCAGCGTGTACAGGATGAGGATGGCGCCAAAGACGATGATCAAAACGCCGATGGCGATGATCACGCCCTGGATGGACAGCGCCATGAGCCGGAGAATGGAAATGTCCCAGCCGAAGATGGCGCAGACCACGCACGCGCCCCACGCGAAGGGCATGGCCCGGGTGGCGGGCCAGCGCATGCCCACCATCAGGATAAGGGCGACCACAATGGGGATGATCGCCAGCAAGGCCAGAAATCCGATTGACATGAAAACCTCCCTCGGGACCCGGTTTGCGGCACCGAGCCCGAAGAACCTGCTGGAAGGCCGCGGGCCCCGCCCCTTCGCGCCAGCGCCGGCGAAGGAGGGTGCGCCGCGTGGGTTCGCGGGCCGATGTCAGAAAAACTCTCCAGTCCTTTATGGATAGCGTAAAGCCCCGTCAAAGCGCAAGGGGCGTCCCGCACTTTTCCGGCCCCGTAGACAGGCAATTTTTTTCACAAAGTTTTGTCCGGCGCTTGGGCTGGCCCGGTATTGACGCCGGCATGGCCGGATGCCGGAATACCGGCCAAAAGGCTGGGGCATGGCCGCGCAGACAGGCTCGGGGAGCGGCGCGCGCGTGGGGGGATAGGGAAAATGCGGCGTTTTTGCGGGAAAAAAGAGCCGCCGGCCGGAACCGGCGCAATCGTTCCGGCTGCAAAAAAAGGATTTGCTCGGGTGTTTTTGGCAGGGGCGTCGGAGCCCGCGCTTCCTGCCGATAAAAAACTCCGGCGTCGGCTTTCGCCAGCGCCGGAGACAAGAGCTTTACCGCGCCGTGGCCCACGGTGCGCGTTGCAGGCCGGGAGCCGCCCTAGATGGCGGTGACCTTTATCTCCATGATGTCATTGCCGTCCTTGATGATGTAGCCATAGGAGCCCTGCCACTTCGCTTTCGCCTTGGAAACGGCATCATTTTCCGAGGCCGCCTCGACGATCTTGGAAGCGGTCACAGTACCGGCAGTGCCCAGTTCGGGCTTGGCGACCTTTCCGGTCACTTTATACTTGGCCATGGTTCCCTCCTTCTGGAAGATGTCGGCGGCCACGGCCGCAGTAAAACTCTCGGCCCCGGCGTCCGCGTTCATGGACGCCGGGGCGTTTCGCGGCGCTAGTCCGCGTGGTGGAACAGCATGAAGGTGGCGATGCCGAGGAAGAACAGGATGAGGGAGCCGCAGACATGCAGCGCGATGCCGCCCACCGCGGTCCAGTAGTCATGGTGGCGGATGAGCGTGCCCATTTCATCCGTGAAGGTGGAGAAGGTGGTGAGCGCGCCCAGGAAGCCCGTGATCACCATGAGGTGCAGGTAGTTGGAGGACGTGATGTTCATGGCCGCGAAAATGCTGGAGACAAGGCCGATGATATAGGCGCCAAGCCAGTTGGCTGCGAGCGTTCCCGGCGGGATGGACGGATAGATGGCGTTGAGCGCGAGGCCGAGCAGCCAGCGGGATGTGGCCCCGCAGGTCGCGCCGATGCCGATGGCGATGATGGAGTACACGATATGCATTGCCGAAGCGCCCATGGTTCCCCCCTTGCATGTGGAAAAGGTTACAGAGAGCCGGCAAGACGGGCATTTTGGCGGCCCCGACACTCTTGTTCCGGGCCAGTCCCGGAAGCGGCGGAGATTATTGAGCTTGTCGCGCGGTATGTCAAGCCGTGTCCCGGCCTTTTCCGGCTGGGCGCATCATTCCTTCAAGAGCGCGCGACGCGGCGCGCAAAAAAGGGCGCGCCCCCTTGCGGGAAGCGCGCCCCGGTGAAGTCGGGCCCTGGCGGCCCTTAGTCTTTCTTGAGGTTTTCGGCCAGAAGCTCGGCGATGTGCTGCACCTTGATCTTCTGTCCCTTCTTTTCCGCGCCGCCCTTGATCTGCATGACGCAGCCGGGGCAGTCCACCACGAGGCGGGAGGCGCCTGTGTCCGCGATGTTCTTCAGCTTGTTGTCCATGAGCTGGCCCGAGATTTCCGGGAACTTCATGGAATAGGTCCCGCCGAAGCCGCAGCAGACCTCTTCCTCCTCGCAGGGCACGTATTCGGCCGCGTCCGCGATAAGCTCGCGCGGGGCCTCCTTGACCTTGAGGCCACGGCAGAGGTGGCACGAGGCGTGGTAGGTCACCTTCTCGCCGCTCTTCTCGAAGTCCTCGGGCTTGAGGCCGAGCTTGTCGCGCACGAAGGAGCTGAAGTCGATGATCTTGTCCGCGAAGGCCTGGGCCTCGTAGCGCTCGGGATCGTTCTCCAAAAGCTTCGGGTAGACATGCTTGAGGTGCGAGGCGCAGCTCGCGCAGAGCGTGACGATGTAGTCGTAGTCCTTGGGGTCGAAGGCGCCGATGTTCTGCTTCGCGATCTCGGTGGAGGTCTTGCGCTCGCCCATCATCTCCACGGGCAGGCCGCAGCAGGTCTGCTCCATGGGGAAGTCCACGGCCACGTTCTTCGCGCCCATGATCTTCACAGCGGCCTCGAGCTGCTCGGGATAGATGAAATCCTGCGCGCAGCCGCCGAAGATGGCGACCTTCATCACCGGGTTCTGCACGCGCGGCCGGATGGACTCCCACTTGTCGCGGAAGGCCTTGGGCGCGAGCGCGGGCAGCGCCTTGAAGCCGTGCTTGCCGAGGAACATGTTGGGCAGATGCCGCTGGAACTGCGTGCCGCCGGTGAAAGGCTTCTGGGCCTTGCTCGCGAAGCGCAGGAGGGTCTGGAAGAGCTTGCGGTTCTTCATCACCGAGGCGAGCAGGGCCGCCTGGGCGCCGGAGCCCTGCTCCTCGGAGCAGCGGGCGCGGATCTCGCGGATGAGGCGCGGCAGGTCGATGCCGCCGGCGCACACATTGGCGCAGGATTCGCAGCCCACGCAGTTCTGGCAGAGCACCTTGGCCTTGTCCTTGCCGTGGAAGAAGTAGGTGAGGATGAGGCCGATGGCGCCGATATAGATGTAGCCCATCTTGTGGCCGCCGACGAGGCGGAACACCGGGCACACGTTGGCGCACGCGCCGCAGCGCACGCAGCGGAAGATCTGCGAGAAGAGCGGGTCCTTGGCGATTTCCGTGCGGCCATTGTCCAGGAACACCACATGGAGTTCCTTGCGGCCGTCCGGGCCCGTGGCGCAGGGCACGCAGCCGGAGATGAGGCTCACATAGGCCGTGAGGCGCTGCGCCGTGGCGTTGCGCGGCAGCACCTGCAGGGCGGTGAGGGCCACGTCCAGCGTGGGCACGAGCTTGTCGAGGCCGGCCACGGCCACATGGATGGGCGCGAGCGTCTCCACCATGCGGGCGTTGCCCTCGTTGGTGACGGTGGAGATGGCCCCGTTCTCGGCGATGGCGAAGTTGCAGCCCGAAACGCCCATGTCAGCCGCGATGAACTTGCGGCGAAGCTGCACGCGCGCCACCTTGACGAGCTTCTGGACGTCCTCGGCCTCCTGCTTCTCGCCGGTCTCCTTCTCGAAGTTGTCGGCCACCTGGTAGCGGGAGAGGTGGATGGCGGGCATGACCATGTGCGAGGGCCCCTCGTGGCGGAGCTGGATGATCCACTCGCCGAGGTCGGTCTCGTCCACGATGATGCCCTCTTTCTCCAGCGCGGGATTGAGCTGGATTTCCTCGGCGGTCATGGACTTGGACTTGACCACGCGCTTGACGTGGTTCTTTTTGGCGATGCCCACGATGATGCGGTTTGCGTCCTCGGCGTCGGCCGCGCGGTGCACATGCACGCCGAGCTTTTCGGCGTTCTTCTTGAACTCCTCGTAGAGTTCCTCCATGTGCTGACAGGCGTCGTCCTTGGCGGCGGCGATCTCCTCGATGAGCTTGCGCTCGTCCACATCCTTGAACACGGCTTCGCGGTTGGCCTTGTAGGCCACGGCAAAGGTGTCGAGGGTGCGGCGCAAAAACTCGTCGCCCAGGGCTTCGTCGATCTGCTTGCGGTAGTCGGAAAGTGTAGTGGGCGCTTTATGCATGGCCTTCCTCCAGAAGGATGATGTGCAGTTCCAGCGGGCCGTGCACGCCCACTGCGGCCACGCGCTCGATGTCGGCGGTGCGGCTCGGGCCGGTGACAAAGGTGGTGAAGGTTCCCGCGCCGTCCTTGTGGTCGTTCATGCGCTCGCGCAACTGGCCCGCGATGGAGGGGAGATCGGGATAGATCTCGGACTTGCGCAGGATGACCACGTTGATCTCGGAGATCATGCCCGCGAGGCGCACATCCTCGTTGTCCGTGTCCAGCATGCAGGTTCCGCTGGCCGCCACGCCGAGCACGGCCTTGGAAAGGCCCACGTCGATGCCGGCGAGATAGCCGCGCAGCCCGTCGCGCAGGCAGAGGAAACCCTTTTCCTCACAGGCTTTTTGAAGCTCGGCGAAGTCCGCCGCGTCGAGGCCCGGGGCCGCCACCACGCGCTGCACGCGGGTGGGGCACTTGTTGGGGCCAAGGGGCCCCTTTTCCGTGCCCGGCTCGTCCGCGAGCAGCTCGGCCGGGGCCTTGCTTTCGCAGACATCCACCACATATTGCAGGGCCGCGGCCATGGAGGGCAGCTCCTGCACCACGGCGTTGACCAGGGCGGCCTTGGCGGTGAAAG
Source organism: uncultured Desulfovibrio sp. (assembly GCA_947177085.1). GTDB lineage: Bacteria > Desulfobacterota > Desulfovibrionia > Desulfovibrionales > Desulfovibrionaceae > Desulfovibrio. The sequence goes on along the minus strand of CAMWTD010000013.1, from coordinate 5,981 downwards.
CCTCGACCAGTTCCGGGTTCACAGGGGGCATATCTTGCTCCTTTGCGGGGTTTGGACGCGGACGCGGCCCGAAAAGGGCCGCGCCGTCCTTGGTTCAGTTGCGGTGCTTGGGCCTCAGTCGAGGCTTTCGGCGTAGAGCTCCACCGTATGCTTGACCTTGATGTCGTCCTTGTTCTGCGAGAGCACGTCCTCGAGCTGCATCATGCAGGCCGGGCAGCCGGCGCTCACGATTTTCGCGCCCGAGGCCACCACGTTGTCGCGCTTGCGCTGGCCGATCTTGCGCGAATAGTCGTAGTGGAAAAGGTTGAAGGAGCCGCCGCAGCCGCAGCAGCGGTCGGCCTCGTTCATCTCCTTCATTTTATAGGCCGGGTTGGCCTCCACCACCATGCGCGGTTCGCGGCTCACCCCGAGGGACTTCTTGAGGTGGCAGGAATCGTGATAGGTCACCTCGGTGGCCCCGCCCCTGGGCTGCGCCGCCGGGGTCACGCCGAGCACGTCCACGATGAACACGTTGATGTCCATGGCCTTCTGGGCGAAGTCCTCGGCGAGCCTGGCCTCCGAGGGGCCGAGGCGCTTGGCGTATTCGGGCCAGAGCTCCTTGATGGTGGAGGTGCACGAGGCGCACGGGGTAAGGATATAGTCGAAATCGCCCTTGGCAAGGATAGCGAGATTGGCCTTGAGCTCCTTTTCCATGCCCTTGGCGTCGCCGGAGGAGACCGCCGGGATGCCGCAGCAGGCGAATTCCGCGGGCATGTAGACCGCGACCTTGTGGTGCTTCAGCACCTTGAGGCAGGCTTCGCCCATTTCCACATACATCTTGTCGCCGAGGCAGCCGGGGAAGAAGGCCACCTTGATGCCGCCGGCCGGGCGAGGCTCGTCCAGCGCGCCGTAGATGGCGTGCAGCGGCTTCTTCGCCAGCGGCCTGATGTGGCGGTCGCCCAGGATGAAGTTGAACATGGGCGCGCAGACCGTGCCCTGCGCGTCGCCCGTCTTGTGGAAGAGCAGGCCCTGCATGGGCGCGCCCACGCGCATGGCGAAGTTGAAGAGCCCGGGCTTGGCGAGCAGGGTGCGGAAGACAAGCTTCTTGATGGGGTTGAGGCCGAGATAGGTATAGACCACTTCGCGCGCCTCACGGAAGATGTCCATGATCTGCACGCCGGGCGGGCAGGCGGCCTGGCAGGAGCCGCAAAGCAGGCAGCGGCCCAGCTTGTCGGCCAGCGCCTCGGGGTCGTCGAGCAGCATGTGCGCCAGGTTGTTGATGAGGAAGAGCTTGCCCCGGGCCACGTCGGCCTCCTGCCCGGAAGCGCCGAACATGGGACAGACCGCCTGGCACATGCCGCAGCGCATACAGGCGGTGATTTTGTCGTCCAGCGCCATAAGGCGCTGGGCCAACTTTTGCAGATTGTTTTCCATGGGCTAGATCTCCACCATTTTCGTGGGATTGAGCAGGCCCTTGGGGTCAAGGGCGTGCCTGAGCCGGCGCGAATACTCGATGGCCCCGCGCCCGGTCTCCTTTTCCAGCCACTTGGCCTTGGCCGTGCCGATGCCGTGCTCGCCCGAGAGCGTGCCCTGCAGGCTGATGGCCACGTCGAACATCTCGTCCACGGCCGCCTCCACGCGGGAGAACTCCTCCTTGTCGCGCTTGTCGCAGAGGAAGGTGGGGTGCAGGTTGCCGTCGCCCGCATGGCCGAAAGTGCCCACCTCCACCTTGTGCTTGGCCGCGATCTCGTTGACGGCCTTCATCATGGCCGGGATCTGCGAGCGCGGCACGGTGGCGTCCTCGAGCACGGTGGTGGGCCGGCAGCGTGCGAGCACGGGCAGCGCCTGGCGACGGGCCTCCCAGAGGCGCGTTTTTTCCTCGGCGTCCTTGGGCACGTGCACGGCCGTGGCGCGGTTGGCCTTGAGCACCTTCTCAACGGCGGCGGCGTCGTCGGCCACCTGGGCGGGATGCCCGTCCACCTCGATGAGCAGGATGGCCCCGGCCTCGCGCGGGAGGCCCGCATGGGTGAAGTCGTCCACGCGGATGATGGTGTTGTTGTCCAGAAATTCCAGGGTGCAGGGCAGGATGTGGGCGGCGATGATGCCGGCCACGGCCTCGGCCGCGTCCTGCATGTCGGCGAACACGGCCATGAGCGCCTGCGAGGCCTGCGGCGGCGGGATGAGCTTCATGACGGCCTGGGAGATGATGCCGAGCGTGCCCTCGGACTGGATCATGAGCCCGGGCAGGTTATAGCCGGTCACGCATTTCACCGTGCGCGAGCCCGAGCGCACCAGCGCCCCCGTGGAATCGTAAAACTCGATGCCCATGAGGTAGTCCTTGGTGACGCCGTACTTGAGGCCGCGCAGGCCGCCCGCGTTCTCGGCGATGTTGCCGCCGATGGTGGACACGGTCTGCGAGCCCGGGTCCGGCGGGTAGAAGAGGCCCTTTTTCGCCACTTCGGCGGCGAACTGGGCCGTGACGACGCCGGGCTCCACCACGGCGTAAAGGTCGTTGGAATTGATCTCGAGGATGCGGTTGAGCGCCGTGGTGAGGATGACGGCCGAATCCACGCTGTCCGGGATGGTCCCGCCGGAAAGGTTCGTGCCCGCGCCGCGCACGGTCATGGGCACGCCGGCCTCATAGAGCTTTTTCACGCACTCCCCGAGCTGCTCCGAGGTGGTGGGGCGCAGCACCATGGCGGGCGTCACCGAGGGGAGCACGGCCGAGTCAAAGGAATAGCTCTGCCGGTCGGCCTCGGAAGTGAAGACATTTTCCTTGCCGAGCAGCTCTTCAAAGTCCTTGATCAGTGCCTGGCTTGCCATAGAACCTCCTCGCTGTTCGCGGGTGACGCCAATGCGCGGTGCGCATCCGACGCGCGGATGCCGGGCGCGGGGCGCTCCCGCGCGCGCATCCGGGTGTTCCGAAAAGGGCCCGGCGGCCGGGCGGAACTGCCCGCGCCGGTCGCTTCTGCTGTACTATCTCCCGCACCTTAGCAGCCGCCGCGCAAATACGCAATGAAAACCGGGCGGATTGCCTTGCGGGACCGCATGGAGTATGCTCATGGGCCAATCGGGAGCGAGGTAGGTCATGGCCGATACCAAACAGGATGCGCTCGAACAGACCGTGCGCTGCTTCACCCTGGCGCGCTCCCAGGGCGTGCCCATCCATCTGGTCTTTTTGCTGGACAAGTGCGAGGTCTCGCGTTTCGCCGCGCCCTGCATCATGATCAAGAACGGGCACTTCGTCATCCGGGCGGAGCTTGAGCAACTGGCGGAGCACCCCATCATCTGGGGCTCGGAGGTCAGCGGCTACTTCGTCGTCATGGATGACGGCAAGCCCGTGACCTGCCACTTTTTGACGAAGCTCGTGCGCATCTATAACGGGCCGCTCAATTCGGTCTATCTCGTTTTTCCCCTGCCCGAGTCGCTGGACCACCACCAGCGCCGCTTCAGCAAGCGCGTCAACCTGGAGCGGGAGAACGCCGAGGGCTTCGGCCTCTGGTACGGACGCCTGGTGAACGGAGGCCCCGAGGCGCTGCCCGAGCTTGCCTGGACGCCGCTCGAAAACGCGGAATGCGAGCTTGGCGAGCTTTCGGCCTCGGGGATGCGCCTCGACGCGCTGGAATCCTGCCCGCTGGCCTATTCCAGCCTCTATGACCCCCTCCTGCTCAAGGGCGACTTCGGCAGGCCCGACGAGCCCAATCCGCTCTTTGTGCGCGGCGTCATCGTGCGCAGCATGGCCAAGCCCGACGCCGAGGGCGTCATAAGCTACGGCTGCCGCTTCCTCGCCTGGCGCAAGGTCGTCACCCGCCACCCTAACACCTGGTTCAGGGCCGACGAGGACGGCGTGGCCGCCATCGCCGAGTGGCTCAACCGCAATTTCCGGGCCGTGGCCTCCTAGGGCCGCGCGTCCTCAGCGCCGCGCCACCTGGGGCGCGCCGTGCGGGGCCCCGGGCGGAGCGCCGTGGGGCATCCCGGGCTGCGGCGCGCCGCCCATGCCCGCGAGCTCGCGCAATTGGGCCATGGACTGCTCCAGGTTCTGCGGGTCGCCCACCTCCTGGCACAAAAAGGCGTTGATGGCCGGCATGGCCGAGATGGCCTCGTCGATCTCCGGGTTGCTGCCCTTGGCGTAGGCCCCGATGTTGACCATGTCCTCCACGCGGCGGAAGGTGCTCATGCGCCGCGTCACGACGCGCCCGGCCAGCACGTCCTCGCGCGGGCAGATGTCCGACCTGAGGCGGCTGATGGAGCGCAACACGTCGATGGCCGGGAAGTGGCCCTGGTCGGCAAGGTCGCGCGTGAGCACGATGTGCCCGTCGAGGATGGAGCGCACGGCGTCCGCGATGGGCTCGTTGAAGTCGTCGCCGTCCACGAGCACCGTATAGATGCCGGTGATGGTTCCGGTGGACGAGCGCCCGGCGCGCTCCAGCAGTTTGGGGAGCTGCGCGAACACCGAGGGCGTGTAGCCCTTGGTGGTGGGCGGTTCGCCCACGGCGAGGCCCACCTCGCGCGCGGCCATGGCGAAGCGCGTCACCGAGTCCATCATGAGCAAAACGTCCATGCCCTTGTCGCGGAAATATTCGGCCACGGCCGTGGCCGCGTAGGCCGCCCGCATCCGCACCAGCGGCGACTGGTCCGAAGTGGCGATGACGAGCACCGAGCGCGCCATGCCCGAGGGGCCGAGGTCGCGCTCCATGAATTCCACCACCTCGCGCCCGCGCTCGCCGATGAGGGCGATGACGTTGACATCCGCCTTGGTGTACCGGGCCATCATGCCCATGAGCGTGGACTTGCCCACGCCCGAGCCCGCCATGATGCCCACGCGCTGCCCCTTGCCGAGGGTAATGAGGCTGTTGATGGAGCGCACCCCCACGTCGAGCATGTCGGTGATGCGCGGCCGCTGCAGCGGGCTCGGCGGGTCCGTGTAGAGCGGGGCCAGCTCCGGCTGCCAGAGCTGGCGCGCCTTGACGGCCCACTCGGGCGCGTGCGGGGCCTGAAGCTCCATTTGGCGCTCGTAATCCGCCTTGTCCTGCTCGCCCGGGGGCAGCGGCGAGGTGGAAAGCTCGGCGCTCACGGGCGGCCCGGCGTCGAGCGGCGTGCCGAAGGCGTCAAAGGCGCGGCCCAAAAGGTCGGGCCCCACGGGAAAGACGGGCGGCATGCTCGTGTTGCGGATGAGGCTGCCGGGCCGGATGCCGCGCATGTCGCCATAGGGCATGAAGAGCAGGTTGCCGTCCCTGAAGCCCACCACCTCGGCGGCCACGCCCTCGGCGTCGCCCTCGGGCAGCATGTGGCAGACAGCGCCGAGCGGCGCGCGCAGGCCGCTGCCCTCGGCCACCAGGCCCACCACCTTGTTGACCTTGCCGAAAAGGCGGATGGGATTGGCCTCATGGAGGAGCCGGCGGCAGGCGCGGGGATCGAGTTTCATGGCGGCATCCGTGAGGGAAAAAGGTGGACGTGCCGGAAGGCGGGACGGGCGCGACGGCCGTCCCTAAGCGCCGGGGAGGAAGCCCCCGTGGGCCAGCACCTCGTCCCGGTTGTCATCCGGCAACGCTTCGCCGGGGGGCGGCGGGGACTCCTCCGGCGGAAACAGGTCATCGGGAGTGCCTTCCGGGGCCTCCACCGGAAAGAGCTCTTCCTCCAGTTCCGCAAGGCTCGGGTTGGCCTTGGCGGCGGCCAGGCCGTCGCTGTCCGCGCCGTCGCCCAGGGGCGGCAGCCAGGCAAGGCCGTCGTCCCCGGCGGCTGCCGCGTCATCCGGCAGGTTGCCCGGCGCTGGAGCGGCTTCCGCAGCGGGGGCGGCCGCCCCGGCGGACGCCTGTGGGGCAGTCTGCGACGCCGCAACGGCGTCCGCTTCCTGCCCCATGTCGATGTCGTCCGGCGGCAGGTTGGAGAGGTCGATCTCCTCGTCCTCGAAAAATTCCGGTGCGCCTGGCTCCGGCGCGGGAGCCGGAGGAGGGGGGACGGAAGCCTGCGGCGGGGCAGCCTGTTGAGGGTGGGCCGGGTGC
>CAMWTD010000012.1 GCA_947177085.1 uncultured Desulfovibrio sp. | reverse complement strand
GCCCTGCCCGGCCCCGTGCTCCATGATGAGCCGGCCACCGGGCCGCAGGAGACGGAGCGCCGCTTGGCAGACGGCCGCAAGGTGCGCAAGCCCGGCTTCTGGAGAAAACAGCGCGGACGCGGGCTCGAAGCGGAGCACTTCGTCCATGACGCAGCCCCGCTCGCCTTCACTTATATATGGAGGATTGCTGATGACAAGGTCAAGGGAGCGGCTGTGCAGCGGCGGCGCAAAAAGGTCGCCCAGCACACAGGTGAGGCGCGTTTCGTCCCCCGGGAGGATGGCCGCGGCGTTTTCCCGCGCCACGGCCAGGGCCTCCCGGCTATTTTCCAGCAGCAGCCCGCGCCACATGGGCCGCTCGCGGGCCAGCGTGATGCCGAGGCAGCCGCCGCCCGCGCCCATGTCCGCGAACATGAGGGGGGCAGCGGGCAGGAGCTCCAGCGCCGTCTCCACCAGAAGCTCGGTCTCGGGCCTCGGCACAAGGGTGTGCCGGGTGACCCGGAAATCCCGGCCGAAAAATTCCCGGGAGCCCGTGATATGGGCGAGGGGCTCGCCCGTTGCCCTCCGCGCGGCGAGGGCCTCCAGCCGGGCGGCCTCGGCCATGTCCAGATGCCGCTCCGGCGCGAGCGCCACGCCGAGCTTGTCAAGCCCCAGGGCGTACGCGCAGAGAAGGCGCGCGCAAAGGCGGGGGCTGTCCACCCCCGCCTCTGTCAACTGTCGGGCCATCTGTTGCTCGTATTCCCCGAGGCGCATGGCGCACGCCGTCAAGCCGAGGGGCGGTCGGGCAGGCGCGTGGCCCTGCGCCTGCGGGGCGCGGCCGGGGGCGCGGACTTGGCGGCCTTTTCCCCGCCCCGGCCTGCGGCCTTGTCGGGCGCGGCGTCGGCAAAGGCCAGCGGGAGCACCTCGTCGTATTTCTGCACGGGATGCACCTTGATGCGCCTGAGCAGTTCCTTCGGCACATCCTCCAGGTCCTTGACGTTCTGGTGGGGGATGATGACATGCTTGAGCCCCCGCGCCACCCCGGCGAGGATTTTCTCCTTGATGCCGCCCACGGGGAGCACCCGGCCGCGCAGGGTGATCTCCCCGGTCATGCACAGGTCGGCGCGGGCCCGACGCCCGGTGAGCGCGGATATGAGCGCGGTTGTCAGGGTCACGCCTGCCGAGGGGCCGTCCTTGGGGGTCGCGCCCGCGGGCACATGGATATGGATGTCGTGCCGGGCGGCAAAGGCCGGGTCCAGCCCCAGCGCCTCCGCGCGGGAGCGGATATAGCTCATGGCGGCCTGCGCGCTTTCCTTCATCACGTCGCCAAGCTGGCCGGTGAGCAGGAGCGCCCCCTTGCCCTTGACGGCCGAGGCCTCCACGGTGAGCACCTCGCCGCCGGCGGCCGTCCATGCGAGGCCCAGCGCCATGCCGGGGTCGAGCTCGGCCTCGCTCTCGTCCTCCACAAAGCGCGGCGCGCCCAAGAGCTTCTCCACCTCAGCCGGCGTGACGCGGAAAGGCCCGCGCGCGCCCTCGGCCTTGCGACGCGCGAGCTTGCGGCACACGGCCCCGAGCTCCCGCTCAAGGTTGCGCACCCCTGCCTCGCGCGTGTACTCGGCGATGATCTTGTCCATGGCCGCATCGGTCAGGCGCACGTCGCCTTCCTTGAGGCCCGTGTCGGCCACGCGCTTGGGCAAGAGGTGACGCTTGCCGATCTCGGCCTTTTCCTGCCGCGTGTAGCCGGGCAGCGTGATGACCTCCATGCGGTCGCGCAGGGCCGCGGGGATGGAATCCACATGGTTCGCCGTGCAGATAAAGAGCACCCGCGAGAGATCAAAGGGCACGTTGAGATAATGGTCGCTGAAGGTGTTGTTCTGCTCCGGGTCCAGCACCTCAAGCAGCGCCGAGGAGGGATCGCCGCGGAAATCCGCGCCCAGCTTGTCCACCTCGTCCAGCACCATCACAGGGTTGCGCGTGCCCGCCTGGCGCAGGGCCTGGAGGATGCGGCCGGGCATGGCCCCGATGTAGGTGCGCCTGTGCCCGCGGATCTCGGCCTCATCGTGCATGCCGCCGAGGGAAAGTCGCTGGAACTTGCGCCCGAGGGCCCTGGCGATGGACCGGCCGAGGGAGGTCTTGCCCACCCCGGGAGGGCCGGAAAAGCAGAGGATGCTTCCCTTGGAGCGCGGGTTGAGCTTGCGCACGCTCAAAAATTCGAGGATGCGCTCCTTGACCTTTTCGAGCCCGCAATGGTCCTCGTCGAGGATGTCGCGGGCGCGGGCGATGTCGAGCCTGTCGCGCGACTGCTTCTTCCACGGCAGGTCGGCCAGCCACTCCAGGTAGGCGCGCAGCACCGAGGCCTCGGAGGAATCGGCGTGCATGGCGGAGAGACGCCTGAGCTGGCGGTCCGCCTCGGTGCGGGCCTCGGCGCTGAGGCCGGCCTTGTCGAGCGCCTCCTTGAGGCTCGCCATATCGTCCTCGGCGTCGTCCTCGCCGTCGCCGAGCTCATGGCGGATGGCCTTGAGCTGCTCGCGCAGGAAGTATTCCTTCTGCGCCTTGTCCATGCCCTCGCGCGCCGCCCCCTGGATGCGGGCCTGCACGGTCGCCACCTCGAGCTCGTGCTGGAGGCGCTCATGCACGAGGCGCAGGCGCTCCACCGGGTCCACAGCCTCGAGGATGGCCTGGGCCTCGGCCATCTTCATGTGCAGGTTGGCGGCGATGATGTCGGCGAGACGCCCGGGCTCGTCCACGCTCTGCAAGACGCCGAGGATGTCCGGCGAGGAGATGCCCCTCAAGGAGAGCACCTTCTCGCTCTGCTCGCGCACGGCCCGCAGGAGCGCCTCCACGTCCGCGCCCCGGGCAACGCTGGCCTCGTCCACATGGGCCACGCGGGCCTCGAGATAGGGCTCGGCCTGCCGATAGCCGAGCACGCGCGCGCGGCTCACGCCCTGGACCAGCACCTTGATGCGCGAGTCCGGCATCTTGAGCATCCGCATGACCTGCACAACCGTTCCCGTCTGGTAGAGGTCGGCCGGGCCGGGATCTTCCACCCCTTCCTCCCGCTGGGCCACCACCAGGAGCTGCCGGCCCCGGCGCAAGGCCGCCTCCACAGCCTTGACAGATTTCTCGCGGCTGATGAAAAGCGGCAAGATCATGTAGTTGAAGACCACCACGTCCCGCACGGGAAGCACGGGAAGCACCGGGGGCAGACGCTTTTCCGCGCCCGCGCCGTCCCCGGCGTCCGGGCAAGCGGGGCCATCGCCGGCAGCGGCCGCCTCCCGCGGGTTTTCGGCGCGGCCGTCCGCGGAAGAAGTGTCGGCGTCATCGGACACGCCTTCCCCGTCATACGGGAAAAGCGCGGGATCTTTGCTCTTTTCGGTCATTTTTCCCCCTGGGAACTCAGAGAACCTTGCACTGGGTAATGCTGTAGCAATCGCCGTCGGTGACGATGACGTGGTCCAGAAAACGGAGCCCGAGCTGCGGGGCAAGGCGTTCCAGCGCCTGCGTGAGCGCGAGGTCTGGCTGCGAGGGATGCGCGTCGCCGCCCGGGTGATTGTGCACGAGGATGATGCCGCTCGCCTTGCGGCCGAGGGCCGCTTCCAGCACATCGCGCGGCTGCACGGGCACGGCGCTCACGCCGCCGCGGCTGAGGCGCTCCCAGGCGACGAGCCGGTTCTGCGCGTCCACCAGGGCGAGCCACGACTCCTCATGCGGCGAGGCCGCAAGCCGCTCCCGCGCCATGTGGGCCACGGCCTCGGGGGTGGCGAGCACCTCCCGCTGCCTGAGCGGTGAGGAGGCGCGCCGGGCCAGCACTTCGCGCAATACCTGCCAGAAGGCCAAAAGCCCGGGGCCGAAGCCCGACACCTGCGCAAGCTCGTCCGGCCTCGCATCCACCGCGCCCCGGATGCTGCCGAAGCGGCGCAGCAAGTCCTTGGCGAGGGGCTTGGTGTCCCTGCGGGGCACCGCATAGCCGAGGAGGAGCTCCAGCACCTCATAATCGGCCACAGCCTGCGCTTCGCGGGCAAGCCGTTCACGAAGCCGGGCGCGATGCCCGGCATGGGGCGGCGGGGTCGCCTCTGGGCCGGCTGTCATAGAGTAAGCAGTCCTGGACTTTTGACAAGGGCGCTTTCAGGGGAAGAAGAGCTGTCTACCGCACTTCCGTCCAAAAGCAAAGCCGGGGTGGAAAGCCGGCACGGGGCCTGATTATGTCCGACGCGGCGGCGCGCAGAGGGCCGTGATCTGGACGGCGAGACTTTCCAGCGCCTGCGCGGGCGTGCGGCGGCCGCTCTTGACCTGCCACTCGGCATCGGCCAGCGCGGCGAAACCCTGCGCCAGCCCGGGCGCGCCGAGGCGCTGCGCAAGGGCGCGCTTGAAGGAAGCGTCCGATGGATGCAGGCGGGGTTCCTCGCCCGCGGCCGCCTGCCAGAGCAGACGCCACTCGCGCGCCAGGAGCGCCAGCAGGGAAAAGAGCAGCCGGTCGCTGTCCTCGCTGCGCGAAAGCTCGCGCCACACGCCAGCAAGGTCGCCATTTTCCATGCGCCGGATGCAGGCAAAAACATTGCATTCCGGCGTCCAGCCGCCGACGGCGGTCATGGCGGAGGTCACGGGCGCGTCGCCGGCCATGAGCGCGAGCTTGGCAAGTTCGTTTTCAATGGCAAGGCCGTCGGGGGGAACGGAGGCGCAGAACTGTTCCAGCGCGTCCGGCTCGAAATCGAGGCCGAGCGCCCGGGCCCGCTCCCGCACATGGCGGGGCACGTCGCGCTCGCCAAGGCCCTCGCCGCGCCAGACCCAGCCGCGCTCGTCTGCAAAGGCGAAGCAGCGCAGGCGGGTGATGTGCGCGGGAATCTTGGGACGGCGCTTCTCCCACTCGCCTTCGAGGCAGAAGAAGGGCCACGCGCGCGCCGATGGCCGGGCAATGGCCCGGGAGAGTTTTTTCCACGTTGCCGCCGGCCAAAGCTGGGCCTGGCGCACCACCACCGCGCGCGATGCGCCGAAAAGCTCTTCGAGGCTCAGGAGCTCCCAGAAGCGCGGCGGCGGTTCCTCGTCGCCCCAAAAGACGTGGCGCTCCCACTCGCCGCGCTCCGGCGGGCACGCGGCGAGCGCCTCGTCGAGGGCGGCCCTGAGCATGTGGCCGTCAGGGCAGACGAGGAAGCTGAAGCCGGGCTTTTCCCCGCCCGTGGCGGGGGGAGCCGCCTTGGCCGGCCCCCGGACGGGCATGGGCGCGGGGCCTGCCATCAAAGGCCTACGACGCCACGATGTTGACGAGCTTGCCGGGCACGACCACCACCTTGCGCACCGTGAGGCCCGCAAGATGCCGCTGCGCCGCGGGGTCGGCCAGGGCCGCCGCCTCCAGCGCCGCCTTGTCGGCGTCGGCCGGGGCCTCGAGCGTGCCGCGCAGCTTGCCGTTGACCTGCAGCGCGATGGTCACGGTGTCGCGCGCGAGCGCGGCCTCGTCCCACACGGGCCACGGCTCCGCGCCCACGTCCTCCTTGTGCCCGAGGCGCTCCCAGAGCTCGGCGCAGATATGCGGGGCCACAGGGGAAAGCAGGGTCAGCACCGTGGCCATGACCGAGGAAAACACGCGCCGCTCCGGCTCCGTCTTTCCCAGTTTTTCGCGGGCGAGATAGAGGGCGTTGACCAGCTCCATGATGGCCGCGATGGCCGTATTATACTGGAAGCGGCCCACGGCCATGTCGGCCGTGACCTTCTTGACGGTTTCGTGCTCCTTGCGGCGCAGGTCGCGCGCCGCCCCCGTGGCGGCGTCCTCGGCCGTCGCGCCGCAGGCGCGGATGGGCACAAGGCGGTCGCGCTCCTCCATGAAGAGCCGCCAGATGCGCGCAAGAAAGCGCGAGGAGCCCTCTATGCCGGCGTCGGTCCATTCAAAGTCGCGTTCCGGCGGCGCGGCGAAGAGGCAGAACAGGCGCACGGTGTCCGCGCCGTATTTGTCGATCATCTCCGAGGGGTCCACCACATTGCCCTTGGACTTGGACATCTTGCTGCCGTCCTTGAGCACCATGCCCTGGGTGAGCAGGCGTGAGAACGGCTCCGAAAGGTCGGCCGGGTAGAAGCCCAGGTCGCGCAGGGCCTTGGTGAAGAAGCGGGCGTAGAGCAGGTGCAGGATGGCGTGCTCGACGCCGCCGATATAGATGTCCACGGGCATCCAGTACCCGAGCGAGGCCGGGTCGAAGGCGGCCTCGGCGTCCCGCGCGGAGGTGTAGCGCGAGAAATACCACGAGGACTCCACAAAGGTGTCGAGCGTGTCCGTCTCGCGGCGGGCCGGGCCGCCGCAACGCGGGCAGGCGCAGTCCACGAAGGACGGCGTCTCGGGCAGCGGCGAGCGGCCGTCGTCGCGCACCTTGACATCCAGCGGCAGGATGACGGGCAGGTTCTCCTCCTTTTCCGGAACCATGCCGCAGCGCTCGCAATAGACCACCGGGATGGGCGCGCCCCAGTAGCGCTGGCGGGAGATGTTCCAGTCCCTGAGGCGGAACTGGATGGCGGAGCCGCCCTTGCCCTCGGCCTCGAGGGCGGCCACCACGGCCTTCTTGCCGGCCTCGTTGTCCATGCCGTCAAAGGGGCCGGAATTGACCATGACGCCCGGGCCGGTATAGGCCTCCCGCATGGTTGCGGGATCGAGATGCTCGCCCTTGGGCTCCACCACCACGCGGATGGGAAGACTGTATTTGCGGGCAAACTCGAAATCGCGCTGGTCGCCCGCGGGCACGCCCATGACCGCGCCCGTGCCGTAGCCCGCGAGCACGAAGTTGCCGAGCCAGATGGGCACGCGCTCGCCCGTGAGCGGATGCAGGGCGTAGGCCCCGGTGAAGATGCCCTCCTTCTCCAGCGTGTCGGACTGGCGCTCAAGGCGGTCCATGTTGCGGATGCGCTCCACGAAGGCGCGCACTTCCTGCGCCTGGGGCTTGCCCTCGATGAGCTTCTCCACCAGCGGATGCTCTGGGGCGAGGGTCATGAAGGTGACGCCATAGAGCGTGTCGGGCCTGGTGGTGAACACCTCCACATGGTCCGTGCCGTCATAGTCCCGCTCGAGGCCGAAGCGGATGCGCGCGCCCTCGGAGCGGCCGATCCAGTTGCGCTGCATGGTGAGCACGCGGTCGGGCCAGCCGCCGTCGAGGCGGTCGAGGTCGGCGAGAAGCTCGTCGGCGTAGGCCGTGATGCCGAGGAACCACTGGGTGAGCTCCTTCTGCTCCACCACACTGTCGCAGCGCCAGCAGCGGCCCTCCTCCACCTGCTCGTTGGCGAGCACGGTATGGCAGGAGGGACACCAGTTCTGCGGGGCCTTCTTACGGTAGGCGAGGCCCTTTTCCAGCATCTTCAGGAAGAAGAGCTGCTCCCAGCGGTAATATTCCGGCCGGCAGGTGGCTATCTCGCGCGACCAGTCATAGGAAAAGCCCATGCGCTTGAGCTGGGCGCGCATCTCGGCGATATTGCCGTAGGTCCAGGCGGCGGGGGGCACATGGTGCTTGATGGCCGCGTTTTCCGCGGGCAGGCCGAAGGCGTCCCAGCCCATGGGATGCAGCACGTTGAAGCCCTGCATGCGGCGCATGCGCGCGACCACGTCGCCGATGGAATAGTTGCGCACATGGCCCATGTGGATCTTGCCCGAGGGGTACGGCAGCATCTCGAGCACATAGCACTTGGGCTTATCGCCGCCGTGCGCGCAGGCAAAGGCGTTTTCCGCCTGCCAGCGGGCCTGCCACTTTTCTTCCAGTTCCTGCGGATGATAGCGTTCTTGCGTCATGGTGCTCCCGTTTACTACTCAGGATCAGGGTCGGGAGCGGCGGCCCCCTCCCGGGCCGCGGCCCCGCGTGCGGCCGCGTCAAGAATGCCGTTGAGAAAGGCCCGCGCCTTCTCATCGCCGAACTCGCGCGCCAGCTCCAGGGCCTCGTTGATGGCCGCCTTGGGCGGCACGGCGTCGCGCCAGAAAAGTTCAAACAGCGCAAGGCGCAGGATGGTGAGCTCGATGCGGCCGAGCCTGTCCACGCGCCAGTTGCGCGAATAGCGGCCTATGGCCTCGTCCAGCTCCGGCGTGTGGCTCCAGACGCCGTCCACGAGCTCCCACGCGAAGCCCGAGGGCTCGCGCTCGAGATCGGCCTCGCTCATGCCCGCATTGTGCGGCGAAAGCACGAACTGCCGCCAGAGCGCCGCCCGGTCCGGCGCGGGCGAAAAACACAGGCCGTAGAGCACCTGGAAGGCCAGCTCCCGGGCGCTGCGGCGGGTGGGTTTCCTGCCTCCGGCCATGCCCTACAACTGCTCCAAAACGCGGACGGTCTCCAGCATGGCGGCGGCGGCCTCCACGCCCTTGTTGCCCGCCTTGGAGCCCGCGCGCTCGATGGCCTGCTCGATGGTGTCGCAAGTGAGCAGCCCGAAGCCGATGGGCGTGCCCGACTCGAGCATGGTATGCGCGAGGCCCTTGGTGGCCTCGGCGCACACATAGTCAAAATGAGGCGTGGCCCCGCGGATGACCGCGCCGAGCGCCACGAGGCCGTCGAACCTGTGCGCAGTGACGAGCTTGCGGCAGACGAGCGGCAGCTCGAAGGCCCCGGGCACGCGCACGAGGGTGAGCGTCGCGGGGTCGAGGCCGTGGCGCGTGAGATAGTCCACCGCCCCCGCCACCAGGCGGTCCACGATAAAATCATTGAAGCGCGAGGCCACGATGGCGATCTTGAGGCCCTGGGCATTCAGTTGCCCGGCAATGGTGGTGATGTCGTTCATGCGTGCTCCCGTGGGGCCGCGTGTGGCAGCGGCCCGCTTTCCCTCATGCTTTTCCGGCAGTGCCCGGCTTACAGGAATCCGGCCTCGCGCAGGCTCGCAAGGCTGAGGCCGCCCCCCCGGGCCGGGGGCGCGGCCGCCCCTTCCCGCCGGGACCAGGGCCCGAGCATGTGCGCCACATACTTGCCCACAAGGTCGGTCTCCATGTTCACGCGGCTGCCAGGACGCCAGGCGCGCATGGTGGTGCGCCGCCGCGTGTCCGGAATGACGTTGACCTCGAGAAAATTCGCGCCGCAGGCATTGATGGTGAGGCTGATGCCGTCCAGCGCCACCGAGCCTTTCGGGATGACCTCGCGCCCGTAGGCCGCTGGAAAATCGAGCCGGCAGCACAGGGATTCCCCCCGGCGCTCGACGCCCTTCACCACGGCAACGCAATCCACATGCCCGCTGACGATATGGCCGCCCAGGCGCTCGCCCAGGGCCAGCGCCCGCTCGAGGTTCACGCGGCCGCCCGGGGCAAGCTCCCCCAGGGTGGTGCGGGCCACGGTCTCGCCCGAGGCATAGGCGGTGAAGCAGTCCTGCTCATGCGCTTCCACAGAGAGGCAGACGCCGCTCACCGCGATGGATTCCCCGTCCGTGAGGCCGTCGAAGGGCTCATGCGGGCGGATGCGGAAGCGTCGTTCCGTGCCCTCGCGGCGCACGGAAACCACGTCGCCCTCGCACTGGATGATGCCCGTGAACATCAGTTGCCCCCCCCGCAGTCTAGCCGCGGCCGGAGAAGCAGGTGCGCGTCCTCGCCGCAGCGCTCAAGCCCGCAGAGGCGCAGCCGCAGACCTTCCTCAAGGTCCAGCGGCATCCTGCCGGCAAAGAGTGGCCGCGCCTCGGCATCGCCCAGGATGAGCGGCGCGACATGGAGGTGGAACTCGTCCACGAATCCGGCCTCGAGCAAGCCAAGGGCGAGATAGCCCCCCCCCTCGCACAGCGCATAGAGGCAGCCCAGCTCCTGCCGGAGGATGCGAAGCATGGTCGAAAAATGCGGCACGCCCCCCGGCGAGGCCCCGAGCGCGAACACCCGCACGCCAATCTTGCGCAGGGCCTCCGCGGGCGTAACAAAGAACACCGTTTCCTTCGGCCGCTCCCGCACGAGGCGCGCGCCGTCGGGCGCGGGGAGCCGCGAAGTGATGACGCAGGCGAGAGGCTGGCGCAGAGGCGCATCCTCGCCGGGCACGTCCCGGGCGGTAAGTTGCGGGTCGTCCGCCCTGAAGGTTCCCCCGCCCACGAGCACGGCCCCGCCGGCCCGGCCCACGCCCGCGCGCAGGCCGTGGACCTTCCGGCGGGATTCGGGCCCGCTGATCCACTGCGAAATGCCGTTGCGCGTGGCGATGCGCCCGTCCAGCGTGGCGGCCAGCTTGAGCAGCACATAGGGCCGGTCGGTCGTCTGCCAGACGAGAAAATCGGCCACAAGGTCGCGACACTCGTCCTCAAGCACCGGCCCGATGACTTCCACACCGGCGTCGGCCAGCAGGGCCGCGCCGCCGCCGGCCACGGGATTGGGGTCGCGAAACCCGTAGACCACCCGGCGGATGCCCGCGGCGCGGATGGCGTCGGTGCATGGCGGCGTCTTGCCGTGATGGCAGCAGGGCTCCAGCGTCACCACCAGGGTGCACGACGCCGGGTCCACTCCCCTTTCCGCCGCGTCCTTGAGGCATTCCACCTCGGCATGGGGCAGGCCCGCGCCGTGATGCCAGCCGCGCGCCACGATTTCCCCCTCGCGCACGAGCACGGCCCCCACCATGGGATTGGGCGCGGTGCGCCAGCGCCCGCGTCTGGCGAGCGCAATGGCCTCGCGCATGAAGGGGGCGAATTCCCGTTCCTTCTCGGCGTTCACGGCATTCATCTGCGGCGCGTCCGGTGTATTCAGTGCGCGGGGCAGGCCGACGGTGAGCCCGGCCCCTCCTGGGGGAGCCAGTCCACGTCGAGCCGCTCCATGGGGACGCCGGCCTCACGGAGCATGGTCGCCGCGAGCTCGTCGGGGTAGGGTTCGGCGTAGAAGATCTCGCGGATGCCGCAGTTGATGAGCATCTTGGCACACAGCACGCAGGGCTGCGTGGTGCAGTAGAGCGCGGCCCCCGCGATGCTGATGCCGTGCACGGCGGCCTGGATGATGACATTCTGCTCGGCATGGAGGCCCCGGCAGATCTCGTGCCGCTGTCCCGAGGGGATGCCGAGCTGCTGCCTCAGGCAGCCCACTTCAAGGCAGTGCGGCGTGCCGGCCGGGGGGCCGTTGTAGCCCGTGGCGAGGATGCGCTTGTCCTTGACGGCGACGGCCCCCACCCGCCGCCTGGTGCAGGTGGAGCGCAGGCTCACGAGCCTCGTGATGCTCATGAAATAGTCAGGCCAGGGCAGTCGTTCCATGCCGCACTCGCAAAAGGGCGCGTCTACCACGAAAACAGCGGGAACTGGCGGGCGAATTCTTCCACCCGGCCGCGGATGGCGGCAAGCGCCTTGGCGTCGTTGCGCTTCTCGACGCTCTCGGCGATGAAGGCCGCCACGGTGGCCATGTCCTCGCGGGCGAGGCCGCGCGTGGTCAGGGCCGCCGTGCCGAGGCGGATGCCCGATGTCACGAAGGGCGAGCGCGTCTCAAAGGGGATGGTGTTCTTGTTGACCGTGATGCCGGCCGCGTCCAGCGCGCTTTCCGCCTCCTTGCCGGTGACGTCGCGCGCGGTGAGATCCACCAGCAGGAGGTGATTGTCCGTGCCGCCGGAAACAAGGTCAAAGCCCGCGGACTTGAGCCCGTCGGCCAGCGCCGCCGCGTTCTCCACCACGCGCCTGGCGTAGCGGGTGAAGGCCGGACGCAGCGCCTCGCCAAAGGCCGCCGCCTTGCCCGCGATGACGTGCATGAGCGGGCCCCCCTGCATCCCCGGGAAGATCTGGCTGTCGATGCGCTTGGCATTGGCCTCGTCCGCGAGGATCATGCCCCCGCGGGGGCCGCGCAGGGTCTTGTGCGTGGTGGTGGTGGTCACATGGGCGTAAGGGATGGGGCTTTCATGCAGCCCGGCCGCCACGAGGCCCGCGATATGGGCCATGTCCACCATGAGCAGGGCCCCCACCTCGTCGGCGATGGCACGGAAGCGCGCAAAGTCGATAAAGCGGGGGTAGGCGCTGGCCCCGGCCACGATCATGGCCGGACGGTGCTCCCGCGCAAGGGCCGCCACCTCGTCATAGTCGATGCGGCCCGTATCCCTGCGCACGCCGTAGGAGACCACGTTGAAGAGCTTGCCGGAAAAATTCACCGGGCTGCCGTGGGTGAGGTGCCCCCCGTGCGAGAGGTTCATGCCGAGGATGGTGTCCCCGGGCTTGAGGCAGGCGAAATACACCGCCATGTTGGCCTGCGATCCGGAATGGGGCTGCACGTTGGCGTGGGCGCAGTTGAAGAGCCGCCGCGCGCGCTCGCGGGCCATCTCCTCCACCATGTCCACATACTCGCAGCCGCCGTAATAGCGCTTGCCGGGATAACCCTCGGCATACTTGTGGGTGAGCACGCTCCCCTGGGCCTCGCGCACGGCCGCGGACACGAAATTTTCCGAGGCGATGAGCTCAAGCTTGCCCATCTGGCGGTCGGATTCGAGGATGATGGCGTTGGCGAGTTCGGGGTCCTGGAGAATCAGTTCATCCATTGAGGCCAGTCCTTTTGCGGAAAAATCGCCCGCGCTCGGCGGACATGGAACTGCGACGCCCGCACGCGCGGGCCTCGCCGACCGGGACGCCGCGGGGGCGTCCCCTCCCACATGCGGGCTTTAGTCCGCCCACTTTTTAAAGATGACGCTGGCGTTGGTTCCCCCGAAGCCGAAGGAATTGCACATGCCATACTCGCAGGCCACGCGCTCCGTGCCGCCCGAGAGATAGTTGAGATCGCAGGCCGGGTCGGGAAATTCCAGGTTGATGGTTCCGGGGAGCACCTCGTCCCTGAGTGCCAGGGCCGTGAAGACCGACTCGATGCCGCCCGCGGCCCCGAGCAGATGCCCGGTCATGGACTTGGTGGCCGAGATCTTGAGGTTCTTCGCATGGTCGCCAAAGGCGAGCTTCATGGCCTTGGTTTCCGTGCTGTCATTAAGCTGCGTCGATGTGCCGTGGGCGTTGATGTGCTCCACGGCTTCGGGCTTGAGGCCCGCGTCCCGCAGGGCGCGCGTCATGGCCGCGGCCATGCCCTCGCCCGTCTCGTGCGGGGCTGTCATGTGGTAGGCGTCGCCCGAGGCGCCGTAGCCCACAACCTCCGCGTAAATCTTCGCGCCGCGCGCCTTGGCGCTCTCCAGGTCCTCCAGCATCAGGAGGCCCGCGCCCTCGCCGATGACAAAGCCGTCGCGCTTGGCGTCAAAGGGGCGCGAGGCCTTGGCGGGCTCGTCATTGTAATGGGTGGAGAGCGCCTTGAGCGCCGTGAACCCCGCCACGCCGAGCGGCGTGATGGTGGCTTCCACGCCGCCCGTGATGACGCTTTTGGCGCGGCCGAGCACAATCTCGCTGTAGGCCGTGCCGATGGCGTGGATGCCCGAGGCGCAGGCCGTGGTGGTGACGATGTTCGGCCCCTTGGCCCCGGTAAAGATGGAGATCTGCCCGGGCCCCATGTTGGAGATGAGCATGGGGATGAGGAAGGGCGAGATCTTGCTCGGGCCCGCCTCGAGCAGCTTGGCGTGCCAGGTCTCGATGGTGCGCAGGCCGCCCAGCCCGATGCCGAGGATGACGGCCGTGTCTTCGGCGTTTTCCGGGGTGATCTCCAGCCCCGCATCCGCGAGGAGCATCTTTGCCGCCGCCACGGCGAACTGGGTGAAGCGGTCCATGCGGCGGGCCTGCTTGGCGGGTATCCACGCTTCCGGCGAAAAGTCCTTGACCTCTCCCGCGATGCGCGACGTGTAGTCCGACGCATCGAAAAGCGTGATGGGGCCGATGCCGGACTCACCCGCGAGGAGGCGCTTCCAGGTGGCATCAATGTCATTGGCGAGCGGCGTGATGCCGGAAACGCCGGTGATGACGACGCGGGGACGGTTCATGGATGCTCCTTGGCCTTGGTAAGAGACTGTGCCGGGCGCGGGCAACGCGCCCGAGGGCGCGACGCTCCCGTCATGCGCAGGGGACGCTGCCGCCCGGCACATGCCCGGCGCACGCGCGGCCCTTTTGCCGCCACAATGACACGCCGCCCGCGGACCGCAGATGCCCGGGCCGGGCGGGACGCCGCGGCAGGCTCCCGCGGGGCGCATGTCCCAGCGCGAGGCGACCGAGCGCCGGGACAACGCCAGCAGGGGGCGTCGCTCACGGGACGCCCCGAAATGCGGCGCATCGGCCAACCCGCGGGCAGGCGCGCCCCGCGCAGCCGGGCTTGCGGAGGCCCCCGGAAAACGGCGCGTCCCGGCGGGACGCGGACGCCTACTTCTTGTTTTCGATATAGTTGATGGCGTCCTGCACCTTGAGGATCTTCTGGGCGTCCTCATCGGCGATTTCGATGTCGAATTCCTCTTCCATGGCCATGATGAGCTCGGTGAGGTCCAGGGAGTCGGCCCCGAGGTCCTCCACGAAGGAGGCTTCGGGCTTCACTTCGTCGGCGCTCACACCAAGCTGGTCAACGATGATCTTCTGGACTTTGTCGGCAACTTCAGACATGGCGTCCTCCAGGTGTTCCATGTTCGTTTTTTGGCGCGCCCCGAAAGCCGGGACTGCGGCTGTCCACAAAAAAATATCGGCGCTGCGCGCCTTGTCAGCAGTACATGCCGCCGTTGACGGCGAGCACCTGACCCGTGATATAGGCGGCCTTGTCCGAGGCGAGGAAGGCCACGGCCTCGGCCACGTCCTCGGCCGTCCCCATGCGGCGCAGGGGGATGGATTCCACATAGGACTTCACCACGTCCTCGCCGAGCTTGGCCGTCATGTCCGTCTCGATGAAGCCCGGGGCCACGGCATTGACCGTGATGCCCCGCGCGGCGAGCTCCCGCGCGTTGGACTTGGTGAGGCCGATGAGCCCGGCCTTGGCCGCGCAATAATTGGCCTGCCCGGCATTGCCCATCTGCCCCACCACCGAAGTGATGTTGACGATGCGCCCGGCGCGCCGCTTGCTCATGATTTTCGCTGCCTCGCGGCTGCACGTGAACGCGCCGCCGAGATTGACGTCGATGACGCGGTCGAAATCCTCGTTCTTCATGCGGATGAGGAAGCCGTCCCTCGTGATGCCCGCATTGTTGACGAGCACGGCCAGGTTGGCCTTGTCCTTGATTTCCGCGGCGAAGAACGCCTCCACCGCGGCATCGTCGCCCACATCCAGCGCGAAGGCGCGCGCCCGGCCGCCGGCGTCGCGAATTTCTTCCACGGTGCGCTCCGCCTCTTCCGGGCGGCTCACATAGGTGAGGATGATGCCGAAGCCGTCGCGCGCGAGGGTGCGGGCAATGGCCCGCCCGATGCCGCGCGAACCGCCCGTGACGAGGGCCACGGGCGCGTCGCCCCAGGATGCCGCCGCAGCGCAAGAATCTGTCATGCCGGTTCCCCGCTTTCCTTGTCGAGAGCCAGAAAGGCGCATCTTACTCCATGCGCCGCCGAATTTCAATGCGCGGGCAATCCCCCGGCTAGAAGCGCAGGAGCGCCGCCCCCCAGGTGAGCCCCGCGCCGAAAGCCGTGACAAGCACGCGGTCCCCGGGGCGGATGCGCCCGGCGGCGCGCGCTTCGGCGAGCGCCAGCGGAATGGACGCCGAGGAGGTGTTGCCATATTCGGCCACGTTTACAAAGACCCGCTCCCCGTCGATGCCGAGACGCGAACCCACGGCCTCGATGATGCGCATATTGGCCTGGTGCGGCACAAAGAGCGCGATGTCCTCCATGGCGAGGCCGTTGCGGGAGAGTACGGTCTCGCACACCTGCACCATCTGGCGCACGGCGTGCTTGTAGGTGTCGCGCCCGCGCATGGAGATGAAGAACTGTTCGTCCACCGGGTCCCCGACGGCATAGCGGCAGGCCGTGCCGCCGCCCACCACGATGAGGTCGCGCTGGACGCCGTCGCTCTGGCAGAGGACGTCTTCCACCGTGGCCGAGCCCTCGCCGCCCTTGCTGTCGAGCACGCAGGCCGTGGCCGCGTCGCCGAAGAGCACGCAGGTGCTCCTGTCCCGCCAGTTGAGACGCCGGGTGAGCGCCTCGGCGCAGACAAAGAGGATGCGGCTCTCCGGGGCCTGGGCAAGAAAGGCCCGCCCCAGCGAAAGCCCGTAGATGAAGCCCGTGCAGGCCGCGCTGAAATCCAGCGCCATGACGGGCCCGGCGTCCAGCGCGCCCGCGAGTATGCAGGCGATGGAGGGCGAAATGTAGTCGGGCGTGCAGGTGGCCGCGAGCACATGGGTGAGCTCGCGCGGCGCAAGGGCGGCCTCGGCAAGCGTGCGCCGGGCGGCCGCCAGGGCGAGGTCGGAGGCGTTTTCCGTCTCCGCGAGCTGGCGGCGGCGGCGGATGCCCGTGCGCTCGACGATCCACTGGTCATTGGTGTCCACCAGGGCGGCCAGGTCGTCATTGGTGACGACCCTCTCGGGCACATGGGCGCACAAGGCGTGCAGATGGCAGGTAAGGGTCATGAAGTGTCCGTACTGGTTGCGGAAAAAAGACGCCCGCGGCGCTCAGATGGCGCGGGAGAACCGCGTCAGCTCCTCATTGGCGAGAATGGTTTCGGCGAGGCGCGCATTGGTCTCCTTGCGGACATAGGCCCCGCTCATGCGGATGGCATTGGTCATGGCGCGCGCATTGGAGCGCCCGTGGCAGACGATGGCGAGGCCCTGCAGCCCGAGCAGCGGCGCGCCGCCGTATTCGGCATAGTCGAGGGTCCGCGCGAAATTGCGGAAAGCGCCGCGCGCGAGAAAACCCCCGAGCGCGGGGATGACGCCGGTGGTGAAGACGCGCTTGAGCATCCGCACCAGGGCGGATGCGAGCCCCTCGCTCATCTTGACCACCACATTGCCCACAAAGCCGTCGCAGACGACCACATCCACATCGCCGGTAAAAATGTCGCGGCCTTCGGCATTGCCGATGAAATTCAGGTTGTGGGCCATTTTCAGCAGCTCATAGGCTTCCTTGACCTGGCTGTTGCCCTTGCCCTCCTCCTCGCCGATGCTGAGCAGGCTCACGCGCGGCGCGGCATAGCCGAGCAGGTCGCGCGCAAAGGCGTCGCCCATGAGGCCGAACTGGAACAGGTGGTAGGGGCGGCAATCCACATTGGCCCCGGCGTCGAGCACGACCACCGGCTCCTTTTCCGTGGGGAGCAGGGCCGCGAGCGCGGGCCGCTCCACACCGGGGAGCCGCCCCATGATGAACATGCCGCAGGCGACCGTGGCCCCGGAATGTCCGGCGCTCACCACGCCGTCGGCCGCGCCCTCGCGGACGAGGCGGCAGGCCACCTGGATGGAGGCGTTTTTCTTGCGCCGCAGGATGTCCGACGGCTTTTCGTTCATGTGCACCACGTCATCGGCCTGGATGATGTCGCACTTCACCTCGCCGAGGTCGAGCTTCGCGAGCTCGGCCTCCACCTTGGGCGTGTCGCCCACGAGGAGGACGTGAAGATCGTGGAGGCGCGCCGCCTCCACGGCGCCGGGAACCACCACGGCGGGGCCGAAATCCCCGCCCATGGCGTCCACGGCGATGACGGGCCTTTCGCGCATCACTCGGCTTCGGTACGGGCGACCACCTGGCGGCCCCGGTACGTGCCGCAGTTGGGGCACACGCTGTGGGGCGTGGTGGGCTCGCCGCAGGAGCAGTAGATGACGGCCGGCTTGGCCACACGGTCATGGGAACGGCGCATCCCCTTACGGGAACGCGATTTCTTGTTTTGCTGAACAGCCATGCGAAGTCTCCTTATTAACAGGGCGGCGGCGCAACGCCGCGCCGGCGGATTAAGGGCAGTTTACGGGAGACAGTGCATAGCGGAATTTTCGTCCCTTGTCCAGACCTCACCGGGCCCGCGGCCCGCGCCGCTCTCTTGCCCTCCCCGCCGGGCTGTGCCACTCTGCGCTCGGCCGGCCCGCCCCATTGGAGTTTCCATGCCCCTCGTCTACGCCACAGCGCTGCCCTCCCTTCCCCTGGCTGTGGAGGAGCCCTCTCTGCGCCACCTCTGCGTCGCCTGGGAACGCGCGGCCGCCCCGCGGCTTTCCCCCGGGCAGCGGGCGCATTGCCGCCGCTTTGCCCCCACGGGTGACGCGCTCCGGGCCCGCGCCTCGCGCCTTCTCGCACGGCTGCTGGCGCTTCGCGCGCTCCCCGAAGGGGCTGTCCTTGACCTGGATGCCCAAGGACGGCCGCTCGTCGCGGGCGCGCCCGGCTGGGGCGCCGCCTTCACACACAGCGGGAAGGCCGCCTTCTGCCTCGTCTGCGCGCCCGGTGAGACGCCAGCCGCCTCCCCGGCCCAGATGGCGCTGGATGCCGAAACGGGGAAAACACCGCCGCCAGCCGACCGGGCCTTCGCCGCCCCCGCCCCCACGCAGGACCTCCGCCTTCGCCGCTGGGTCCTCGCCGAGGCCCTCTACAAAGCCCTGGGAGCGCCCCCGGCCCGCTGGACGGCCATTGCCGCCGCGGCCCATGCGGGCGCGGCGCAGCGCCGGGGCATCTGGCGGACTGACGGCGCGCGCCTTTGCTGGCGCTTCCTCGCCGCTCCGGGGCATCTCCTCTGCGCGGCGTTCCCGGGAGAGGCAGTCTGGCCGCTCCGCCTGCGCTGGCGTCCCTGGCAGGAGCTTGGCTGAGCGGGAAACCTGTCGCGCCCGCATGGACAGACGCCCGCTTTTCCGGCAAGTTCCGGCCATGCGCTTCCATCTTGTCACGCTCTTCCCCGAATTTTTCGCTTCGCCCCTCGCCGCGGGCCTCATGGGACGCGCGCGCGAGGTCGGCGTCGTGGACGTGAGCTTTCACGACCCCCGCGCCTTCAGCGAGGATAAGCATCATCATGTGGATGACCGCCCCTATGGCGGGGGCCCCGGCATGGTGCTCCAGCCAGGGCCCGTGGCCGCCGCCGTGCGCCATATCCCCACGCCGGGGCGCATCGTCCTCCTCACCCCGGGCGGCCGCCCCTTCACCCAGGCGCTGGCGCGCGACCTTGCCCGCGGCGAGGACCTCACCCTCATTTGCGGCCGCTACGAAGGGCTGGACGCGCGCCTTGCCGACATCCTGCCGCTCATGCCCGTGAGCGTGGGCGACGCCGTGCTCAACGGCGGGGAGACCGCTGCACTCGCCGTCATGGAGGCCGTGGGACGGCTTGCGCCCGGCTTCATGGGCAAGCAGGCCTCCGGCGAGGACGAAAGTTTTTCGGCGGGCCTCCTCGAATATCCGCACTATACGCGGCCCGAGATCTTCGAGGGCGTTGCCGTGCCGGACATCCTGCGCACTGGCGACCACGCCCGCATCGCCGCCTGGCGGCGCGGCGAGGCGCTGGCGGCCACCCTGCGCCACCGCCCGGACCTTCTGGACGCGGCCCCGCTCACCCGCGCCGCCGCCGCCGCCCTGGCCGCCCTCCCC
>CAMWTD010000011.1 GCA_947177085.1 uncultured Desulfovibrio sp. | reverse complement strand
GAAAATAGGTCTCAGCCAGTTCCTGAATACGGATAAAACGGCGCGTTTTATATGTCGTGCGCCAATAGCCCTTTTCCTCAACCCACGTCCATGGCTTCCACCATTTTTTATTGGTGTTCTTCACCCATTCTTCACCCGACTTTACCTGCTCCTCTCGCTCGAGAGCCTTGATGGCCGCCCTGGTCAGCACCTGATCATCCAGCTCTCCCGCCATGAGCGCTGAGGGGTCAAACTTTATGGAGGATGAAGAAAGGTTGATTTCGCTGCCAAGTTCGGTGAGTTGGGCCTTGTACTCTTCCACGAGTCGCTCGCCGGTGGCTACCAATTGTTCCTGAATCAAAGTATCCAGTTCTTCCTTGAATTGCTCCTGGCATCTGTTGGCAAAACGCTGCATGGAACGGACTTCATCGTCCACCTCATCGAGCTCGATCGTTTCATCCGCACGGGATGCATATTTTGAGGCGATATTTTTGAAAAGTTTACTCACGAGTATATCCGCTTTTTCACCCGATTCGGTTACCACAGCTTTCACGGCCTGGTCCACTTGGGTTTCAAAGTTTTTCGCATCCTCCATCTTTTTCTGTTTCGCGCGAACCTCGGTGATTTTCTTGAGAATGTCTTTCTTATTCTTTTCGTTCGTCACAATCGCGTTCTGCAACTCGGCCAGCTTGCCCAAACTCTCCAGCCGCCCCACGAAAGTGTCCACCAAGGTCTTGATCTTGGCGGTGCGGGCGTATTTTTCCACATAGAGCCTGATGGCGGCTTCCACAGAAGGGATACCCGTATGGATGAGGGCTGCGTCCGGATTGTCCTTAGGCTTTCCCGGCCATTCAGCTATAACGCTTTCCAGTTTTTTATCTATCTCAGCCTTAACCCGGCGGGGGAGCTGGGCGACTTTTTCAAAATGCAGCCCGGGGTTTCTATTAAACTTGCGGATATTCAATTCCGTTTCATCAATGTCATTTTCGTTCGTGAGCGCATCCTCGGCGAGGAGCCGGATGTTCATGGCCGCCAAGGCTCCGGCGGGGAAGATATTGGGATCCGGAATGCCATTCTCCATAAGATAGTTCCGGACAGTATCCAAAAATTTATCAAGCTCACCATCTTCCTCTTTGCGACCGTCCAACTTGTTTACCACGAAGAGGAAACGATCTCGGGATTGTTTACCGCCCTTGCTCATGGAATCGGCAACGCGGTTGAGCACGGCCTTGTCATCCTCCGTTCCATATTCCCCGGTCATGACATAGAGAATGAGCGGTTTGGCCTTGTCATCCAGCATCTGCCGCTGCACTTCTCCATGATCTGTGGTGCGGGAATTGTTGGGGCCAGGAGTGTCAATGAGCACAAGCGAGACCTCGTCCGAGCCGACAAAGGGAATATCCCCCGTCACCTCGATACGGCGCACGTCGCCACGACCATTAAGCTCTTCCATGTCCTTAAGTGACAGCGGATGAACGTTTCTCTTCACTTCACCGCCATTGAGGCTGTCATAGGCCACGGCGCTGAAGTCCTTATGGCCGTCGCTGTCCTTGATGCGCGTGATGAGCGCCGTGCAGGCCTCCTGCTTGGACGGCATGAGCTTGCGGCCCAGCATGGCGTTGATAAGCGTGCTCTTGCCCGCGCTCATGGTGGCCACCACGAAGACCTCGAAATCATTATTCAGAGCGTTATTAAAGGCATCAACAACCGCACCTGAAGTCAATTCCTGCAGATCCCCTAGCTCCTCGTCCCCCTTGATGCTCTGGATTTTTTCAAAAACCTCCCGGATCTTCGCTTTCTTGTCCGCCACTTCCTTGGCGGGAATATGCTCAAGCGTATAGCTGAAACCATCGATATCCTTGACGGCGAAGTCCAGGCTGTCGCGCACATCCTCCAGGTCCGGCGTGGTTCCGTGAAATTTTATATGAAATTCCGTATCATTCTCTTCTTCCACCAGCTTTTGGGGCAGCACATCCACCCACTCCTGCAGGCGCTTCTCGCTGTTCTCCTCATACCAACTGTTCCCGGCCGGCATTTTACCGTCAATGGCGATTTCCGTCTTCACCATGTAGGGATTGTATTTTATGGCAACTTCCTTCATTTCGTCCTCCGTCCTTGTGATCACTTTTTTCGTGCCGGAAGCGGGCACTACCGCTTCCCCCTTTCAGCGCCGCCTAAATTCCCAGCACGGCTTCAAGCCGCGCCTTGATATTCTCGAGAAAGGCCCGTTGCCGCTCCAGCTTGGGAACCTTTTCCAATTTCTGCTCCTGGGAAACACTCCACCAGAGGTTGGTCCGGGTGGCAGCCGCTATGGCATGTTCCAGTTTTGTCATGATGCCGGAGCTTTCCAGCCGTCCCCTAAAGGTGTCCACCAAAGTCTTGATCTTGGCCGGCCGCGCGTATTTTTCCACATACAGCCTGATGGCGGCTTCCAGCGAGGGAACGCCGGTATGGATAAGGGCTTCATCCGGATTTTCGAGTTCCTCACCCTGCCATTCAGCTCTGGCGCGCTCAAGCGCCGCATCTATTTTCGTCAGCACACGCCCCGGATGCCGGACAGTTTTTTCCAGATGCCACTTTGTAGACCGGTTGAACCTACGAATCTTCCCTTCTGTTTCATCGATGTCGTCTTCATCATCGAGCTCCCCGGAACGCAGGAGCTTTATATTCAAGGCCTGAAGCGCGGAAATGGGAAAAATCCCCGGCTCCTCGATACCGCAGAGCTGCAAAAGCTTTCGGACATTCTTCAAAAACTCCCCGAGCTCACCATCTTCTTTTTTGTGGGCGTCCAGCTTGTTCACCACAAAAAGAAAACGATCCCGTTCCTGTTTGCCGCTTCTGCACCTCATGGCATTCCCAATTCGGCTCAACCACGCCCTATCTGCTCTGCCCAACTCGCCAGACATGAGATAAAGAACGAGCGGTTTTGCTGTGTTGTCCAATGCCTTCCACTCCACATTGCTATAAACCATGTTGAGCGTGGAATCAGGCGTGTCAATAAGCACAGGGGAGAGCTTGGACGGACCGAAAAGGGGAATTGGGCTTTTCACCTCGATGCGACGCACATCGTCACGAGCATTCATGCACTCCATATCCCACGGGCGCGCACGCTCGATTGCTTGGAGCATGGAGCCTCCGTCGAGACTGTCATACGCTTCCGCGCGGACAGGAGCATCACTCGCATCTCCTTGCACATCCTTGATGCGGATCACAGACGCTGTTCCCGCCTCCCTCTTGGTAGGCATGAGCTGGGTTCCCAGCATGGCGTTAATGAGCGTGCTTTTACCGGGGCTCCTGCTGCCCATCACAAAAATCTCGAACTCGGGATTCAGGGCATTATTGAATGCAGCGAGCAGCTTCGGTGACGCCAGCTCCCGCAGGTCCGACAGATCCTCATTGGACTGGATGGTTTTGAACTCTTCAAAAATCTCCCGGATCTTCGCTTCCCTGTCTGCCACTTCTTTTGCGGGAATGTGCTCGAGCGCATAGCGGAACCCGGGGATTTTCCCGGCCGCGGCCTCCAGGCTTTCGCGCAGGTCCGCAAGGTCAGGTTCCGTGCCGTGGAATTTTATGTGGAACGCCGTCTCGTTGAGCTCGTCAACGAGGTATCGGGGCAGGTCGTCCACCCATTCCTGCAGGCGCTTTGCGCTGATGGCCGCGAACCAGCTATTTCCGGTAGGTTCCACGCCGTCCAGGGTAAAGACGCTTTCCACGGTATAGGGATTGTATTTTATCCCAATCTCGCGTTTGGGGCGCTCCGGGGCCCGGTCTTTTCTTTCCGCGACGTCGTGGACAGGGGGCACGGGGAAGTTGCGGGATTCCCTTTTCTCCGGAGGGATTTCCAGCAGGTCATCAAGCTGGCGGCGGACATAGTCCAGAAATTCCCATGCCGTGGCGTCCAGCGGCTTTGTTGCCGCCTCCGCCTCGATCTCTTCCAGCCGGTGGGCAAGCGTTTCGGCAATCGTACGGATTTTCGCCGGGTAGGCGTACTTTTCCATATACACCCGGATGGCCGCCTCGAGGGTGGGGATGCCGGTGTGGATGAGCGCTTCGTGCGGGTCGTCGTTGGGCTTGCCGCCCCTGGCCCGCCACGCCTCGGCAAAGGCCCGGCACTGGGCATCCAGCTCGTCGATGGTGAGTTCCGGCAGCGACGTGAAGCGGCGCGCGTAGCTCTCCAGGTGCATTTCCGGGGTGCGGTTGAGCTTGCGGATGGCGATGGCGGTCTCGTCGGCGTCGTCCTCGTCCAGCTCCATGCCAGAGAGCTCGCAGCGGATATTCATGGCCGGCAGGGCCGCCACGGGGAAGATGCTGGGGTTCACGACGCCATGGCTTTCCAGATACCCGCGGATCGACTGGAGGGTTTGCGCCGGGTCCCCGTCCTCCTGCTTGTAGCAGTCCATCTTGTTGACGACGAAGATGAAGCGGTCACGTGACTGCTTGCCACCCACGCTCATGCTGCGGGTGATGCGGTCCAGCAGGGCGTGATCATCATCCGTGCCGAACTGGCCCGTCATCACATAGAGGATGACCGCCTTGGAGGACTTGTTCAGAAAGGCGCGCTGCACATTCCGATGGCATTGGTTGCGCGCATTGTTGGGCCCGGGCGTGTCAACGAGCACCAGCGAAAGTTTTTCGGAGGCCACAAAGGGGATGTCGCCCTCCACCTCCAGTGTCGTGACAGAAGGCTTGTCATTGAGCTCCGCCATTTTCTCGGGGGTGAGCTCGGGCATTTCCTCCACCAGCTTGCCCTGGGAGTCATAGGCCAGCCCGCGGAAGCCGGTCTCGCCGAGGTCGTCTTCGTCGCGGATGCGGGTGACGATGGCGGTACAGGCATCCTGCCGGGACGGCATGAGCCTGTTGCCCAAAAGCGCGTTGATGAGCGTGCTCTTGCCGGAGCTCATGGTCGCCACCACGCACACCTCAAACTCGTCGCTTTTGGCGTGTTCAAAGGCGGCGATAACGTCGGGCGAGCCGAGAGCCGGCACAGGACAGGCCGGGTCGGTAAGCGCCGCCAGCAGGCGATGAATCTGGATGATCTTGTCCTGCGGCTCCTGCGCGGGCACATGGCGGCAGACGGCGCGGCGGATTTTTTTATTGAGGGTCGCTTCCACAACCTCCACAAGATCGTCAAAGTCCGCCCGGGCACCTTCAAAAATAAACCTGTATTTTCTGCGCGGATACTGCTTGCGGAGCAGCTCGGGGAGGGTATTGATCCACTCCTGCAAATGGCCGTGTTCAGGGATGCCGTTGAGGGCGTTCCTCCTGGTCACGGGACGCCCGTTGATCCGGACGGATGTGGAAAGAGCGTAGGGATTATGGTGAATCTGGATGGTTACCGGTTTTATGGACTTCTTTTTCATCTCTCGCTCCGGATTCCGCTCAATCCGCTTTCAAAGGTGTATTCTTTCGTGTGCCGCTTCTTGTTTTTCTAGCTGGTTCCCGGGGGCCGCAACTCCCCCAAAGCGCTCCCCGCCGCAAGCCTGCATGGCGGCCGGCCGCCTCTGGCGGATATTTTTCGCTCAGCTTGCTTTGTTAGTGACATTCCTCGCGCGCAAATGGCACTGTGCGTCCTTGCCGCCGGATAAGGATAACAGGGTATCCGGGATAGAAAATAGTATAAATATTGACTTCTTAAGTCAATATTAGGGCGCAGGACACTCAACTTCACTCCCCGATCCATGGCAGAATAGTAGAGGAGATGCCATGAAACTCGCTGAAGTTGTTGGACAAAATATTGCGAAACGTCGCAAGCTTCTGGGCTTGAGCCAGAAGGAGCTGGCCATCCGTCTGGACATAACTCAGGATGCCCTGAACCGGATGGAAAAGGGCCGGATCGCCCCCAAGATGGGCCGCCTTGAAGATATTGCCACGCATCTTGCCTGCACAGTACCTTTTCTTTTTCATCGCGATTCCGAGGCCCTGCTGGAACGTGCCGCCGCCATTGCCGAAATTCTGGGCACACTGCCCCCGGATGGTCAGGAAGCCCTGCTCAACCTGGTGGCCGAAGCCGCCCGCGTCATGAATATCCGCAGCCATTGATTCGTCCCGCGTCCTCACGCCCCTGCCCCGGCTCCGCTTTCGCCAGCCAATGGCGCACGCAGCCCCGGCAGCCCCAGAAAACCCCGAAAGCGGCTCCAGCATACCAAAAGGATTGCCCCTCTCAACAGGAAATTTTCCCTCAGTCCACTCATGGGTAGACTGGCCGGGACACTTTTCGCTTGCCCGGTTTTCTTGCCGGCGCGTATATTCGGCTCGTGGAGGCGAATATGCCAATGCCAAAGAAAACTCGCGCTTCATCGAAAATATCCTCTCCCGAAACGCCTGAAACCGCGCGTACACTGCGCCTTCTGCACATCATGCAGGAAATCAGGAATGTCCCCGCGCAGAGCCTCGAAACTATTCTGAAAACTTTCGGCATCTCGCGCTCCCAGTTCTATAAGGACAAGGACGCCCTGGCCTCGCTGGGTTTCTGCTTTGAGTACCGGAAAGACAGCGGTTTCCGCATCACGGAGGACCGCCTGACGCCCATCCATGATCTCAGCCTTTCCGACAGGGTGATTTTGCTGTTCGCCCTGGAGTACCTCAGCACGTCGGGCGACGGGCTCCTCGCTGCCAAGGCCATTGAGGTCGGCAGAAAACTGGCAGGCGGCCTCGAAAACCCGTTCCGGGAGCAGTTGCTCCAGTGCTTCGACAGCGAAGTCACCGAGAAGACTTATGGCGTAAAGCCGGAAATCTTTCTGGCGCTCACGGATGCCGTGAAGGAAGGCAAGCGCATCCGCATGCTGTATTGCCGCAGCGGAACCTGGACGGAAAGCTGGCGTGAGGTGGACCCCAGGCGCATTTATCTGCGCCAGCGCGCTCTCTACCTCTATGCGCGCACAGTGGATGAAACGCCGCCGGCCTGGAAGGTTTTCCGCCTGAACCGCATCCGGGAAATCCAGCCTACTGGCATTTGCCTGCCGCCCGCTCCCAATGCCGACGACGGCTTCTGCGAGCGCCAGAAGAACGCTTTCCTCGCCTTCCTCGGAGAAACGCCCAAAACCCTCACTCTCCGCTTTACCGGCGAGGCTGTGCCCTACGTTCGCGAATGCCAGTGGCATGAGAGCCAGCACTTGGAAGAACAGCCGGATGGCAGCCTCTTGCTGACGGTCTCTGTTGCCGAACCGATGGAGGTCGTGCGCTGGGCCCGCCAGTTCGGCGACGACTTCAAAATCGTGAACTGCACATAAAATAGGGAGGATACTACCCAAAAAATCATGTCGCTAGAACATTCCACATCCAATTTCACCAGATAACCAGAGAAAAGGAGAATGTTTCAATGAGCTTATTACCCCCCTCTCCTCTCGAAACGGAAAGAATGCGTAAAAGGCAAGAGGCGTTCATTAAAAAATGCAAAGAGGAAGATTTAATCGATCCCCCTAAAAATTTACCGCACAAAATTGGAAGGACAATTTGGCGTATTTTAACGTATCCGCGCCCCAGCCATACATAGGAGTTATATTCTTAATAATAAAATAAATTGCATTTCCATTTTTATAAAACAACGTTTTGTATTATTCCGAACATTGTTTTATAAAAATGGATAAAATAAAATATACTACAATATATATTAGTTATAAATTCTACAGTGTGAGAGAAGGATGGAAAACATTTCACCAAAACGCATAGCCTTTATGGCGCTACAGGTGTCCGCTCTTCTTGGAGTGTGCATCGGTATGACATGCTTGCTGCTGCCCCTGACAAATGCCGTGGCAATCTTCTGCGTCATTGTGAGCATGGCGGTGGGCTATAGTCTCTTTGTAGGCTACCTTGGGCTTTCAAGCCTCTATCTTCTGCTCCACTATGCGCAGATGAACAAACGGCAGGCGGCCTTGGCGGGAGTGGCAATCGGTTTATTCGCCCTTCTCTGGGCCGGAATATTCGAGAGCGGCTTTAACACTATCATCCATGAAACAGGTTCTATTTTATCCACATTTAATACAAATAAAGGGATTTTCGCACGACTCGGCGTAGTCAATGCGGTTCGTGACACATACACATATTCCCTGGAAATGAAGATGGAACGAGACATTTGCCAAAATGAGGAGGACTTCCTTGGACATCTCCCAATCATAGAGGACAAGGGCGTTTCGACTTCAAAACTCATTCGCCAACTCGAAGCCGGTTACAGGGCTGTTTCCTGCTTCTAAGACCTTCCTGGAGGAAATATGGCGGGCTTCATTACGACAATAGGGGTTGCGATTGCCATAATTTTGGTTTTCTGCGTACTCTTTGCCTCAGTCACCGCTGGCTTCAAGGCCATGTTCCTTGCTATCGTCAATAAAATCCGTGGAGGGCTCCCCACGGACAGCGGCCAAACGCTCAGGCAGGCCGGGAGCAAGCTGTTCAATATGGGGCAACAGCGGCCAGATTCGCTCATGAAGGAAATCGTCATCACCACCGGCAAATGTCAGTGCTGCGGGAGGACCTATATCGGTACTACGGAAGACACTGAGTGCCCGCTTAAGGCCGTGGAATTCATGGGCGCCAGCAAGGTGCTGTGCCAGGACTGCCTTAACAGGCTCGTGACGGACTTTCAGCGTTCCGGCGTCAGTGAAGAAATGAAATATTCTTCCAGCGCCGGGCATTTGCGTGACCTGCTGTCCAATATGGGCACGGGCAAATGAAGCTGGCAGGCCATGGGCCTCGTTCCGTTTCCATGGGCAAGGAGTGGCGGACGCCGGGAAGTGGCGCTTCTTGTCCGGTTTCCTTTTGACGAGCTCCGTTGTTTCATGCGGTGAGGGTATGCGCCCGCTGGGCGTCGAAAAAAGCAACTGCGAGGGCAACAGGAAAAAGGGCAAGCTTTGGCATCCCGGTATTCCCGCTTGGTCTTCGTATGCGCCGGCTTCATCCATCTTCTTAATAGCAAAACCTCCCGGCAGGCGGGAGGTTTTGCTGTTAAGGCTAGCAGACTCCAGCCCTAGGCCGGCTTGTGCGCCATGAGGTCAGTCAGCCAGGCGGGCAGGCCGAACCAGTGGCAATAGAGGGCGAAGCTGCCAATGGCGAGCGCCAGGAGGAACAGGAACCAGAACCAGAAGCGGATGCGGTTGCGCGTCTTGCGCATCCGCGCCGTCAGCCGATAGGGGTCGTCCATGTTCCTGCGGGCATGGGGGGGCATCTTGCCGACGCTGGTCAGGGTCTGGCCCATGACAAGATTGATGGGCGCGCCCTGGTTGACGGCCCAGCCCGAAGCGTCCAGCAGGGGCCCGAGGCTCCGCCGCCTGAGCTTGAACCAGGCGATGAGCACCGAGGGCCCGGAAATGCAGAGGAACACCCCGACGAGCGCCAGCGGCCACAGCCAGCCCAGCGAGGCCAGCGAATTGGCGATATAGGCGAAGGCCGCGCTGAGCACACTGAGGGCCACGCTGACGGCGGCAAAGATGCCCGCGCCCTTGGCGAAATCAAAGGATTGCTTGGCTTCGGCCGGCTTGGCCGCCACATTGGCCACCGCCTCGGCGCTCGCCTTGCTGACGCTCTC
Organism: uncultured Desulfovibrio sp.; assembly: GCA_947177085.1. Classification (GTDB taxonomy): domain Bacteria; phylum Desulfobacterota; class Desulfovibrionia; order Desulfovibrionales; family Desulfovibrionaceae; genus Desulfovibrio. The sequence continues at coordinate 10,046 of CAMWTD010000011.1, read as the reverse complement.
CTCCTTGGCGGCCAGGAACTTGTGCACCTGCTCGCTGATGAGGTTGGAGATGCGGATATAGGGGGCCCACACCGCCTCGCGCAGGCTGATGGGATTGTGCACCACCTTGGCGATGACGGAATCCCATTCGCGGCCGTGATTGTCGATGAAGAGGCCGTGGCGGCCGTCAATGAGCGAAGCCAGGTCCCCGGCGGTAAGGGCCGCCGAGATGGAGCCCGTGGACTCCGCGCCGTCCTGCTCGGTGCGGCGGATGTCGCAGTAAATCAGGCACAGGTGGCTTTGCGCCGCAAGCCGCACATGAGTTTCCAAATCGCCCACCGGCACGCAGAGGCGGCACTCCCGGCTGTCCAGGTAGAGCGTGCCGGCCTGGAAGATGGCGCGCTTCTCCGGCTCGTAAAAGTCGATGAACGAAACGAAGTTCATCAGCAGGGTGTAGAGGTGCGCATGGAAGAGGGCCAGCTTGTCGAGGTCCTGGATGGCGGCCATCTTCGGCGCGGCGAGATCCTTCTGGGCAAGGTCCGCAAAGGCCTTTTGCGTGGCGGCATCCAGGAAGCGCGCGATTTGCGCGTCGTCCAGCTTGTCCAGATCCTCATTGGGGGCGACCGGCATCCAGACGCGGCCGAGCGCGTCACCCGCGGGGGCCAGCGCCAGCGGAGCAAGGCCGGGCACGTCGAGCCGCGTCGCATCCGCGGGGGGCAGGTCATAGACGGGCTTGCTCTCCAGCGCCCCGGCATAGGAGGCAAAGGCCTCCTTGATCTTTGCCCACGCTTCCTCGCTCAGGCTAGCGGTCTGCGCGCCTTGGGGAAGCAGGGGCGCAAGCAGGCTGCGAAATTCCTTCACGTCGCCAAGCCACGCCGGGTTGAGGCCCTGATCAAGCGGCAGGGGCTGCCGGGCCGCCACGCGCGCCAGCGGCATCCGCACCAGGGTGGCTGCCAGATTTTCCTTGATGAGCTCGCCCACATGGTCGGCGCTGATGCCGTCCGGCCCCAGGCCCGCATTGGCGAGGGCGGTTTCCTCATTAAGGGCGGCCAGTGTGCCCGGAGCGAAATCGGCCATGCGGCAGCGGTTGAAATAATCGTCAATCTTGGGGCCGAGCCGCGTGAGCAAAGTCCACGCCGCCGCCGTGGCCTCGCCAATCGGCAGTGATGCCCCGGCCACACGGGCGCGGAAATCCCGGGTAGCCTCGAGACGCCTCGCGAATTCCGCCGCGAGGTCCTGGTCCAGTCCCGGCTTGCCGGAGGCATCCTTCTTGGCGCCCACCACAGCAAGGGCCACGCGCACGTAGTTCGCAAGGTCCTTGGCGTCCGCAGGCACTGAAGAAACGGGCACGATGCCGTCGCCATTGAAGGCATAGCCTTCGGCTTCCGCGAGCACGGCCTCGATCTGGGCGGGCGTCACCACCTCAGCATCGGCCGCGCCGCTTTTTTCAAGGGTCAGCCTTGCCGCGGCCAAAAGCTCCTGCCCGGCCTCGCTGTCCTCGCGCAGGTTGTCGAGGGGCATGGCCTCCCCGCCCTCCCTGAGCAGGGCGGGATGCTTCACCCGGTCGCACACCCAGGCCACCGCGGCAAGGATGTCCGCGGAGCGGATTCTGCCGTCTTTGTCCGGGTCGAGCAGCTCAAGGGTCCTGGCATCAAATTCCAGGCCGTGCGTGGGGCAACTCATGGCCATCCACAGTTTTTGGTCGAGGCTTGCGAGATTGCGCCACTCCCAGTCGGTTTGCAGGATGGCTTGGTCAAGGCCGCTCATGCGGCGGAAGGTGAACACATCTTCCGTTTTCTGGGCCGCGGAATTTTCCTTCTCCGGGGGCGCGGCTTGGGGAGTAATGTCCTGTGCCTCAAGGACGGTATCGGTATCGGGCATGTTCTCTCCAGAGGGGCAACCTTTGGCCCCGATGCAGTTGAAAGAGATTTTTTCCGGGAATCCGCTGCATTGCGCAAGCCCGGCTCACAAATCCTTGCCATAAATGGCGCAAGCCGTCAAAGCCCAGGCGCGGGAGTGGACCGGAACATTCCCGGACGGAAAATCCTTGATGCCTTAGGGAAATTCTGGCTATACTTGGTGCACGGAGCCCGCGCTCCCGCCGCCGGCAGCCTGCTGCGCGGCTGTCGATGATAACGCAAAGGAGCCTCGTGTGAAAAAATCGCTTTTGCGCCTTGGTCTGGCACTGGTCCTCGCCCTGACGTGCGCCGCCGCGCAGGCCGCGCCCGCCGCTTCGACCGACACCTCGGCCCCGGCCATGAACGCCGCCGGCAACCCCGTGGACCAGTTCACCGGGGAAATCTGGGTCAATACCTCGGAATCGGACAAGAAGGCCTATCTCTTCGGCATCGATTCGGCCGTGACAGTGGAATATTTCGTTAATGCCAAGCTGGCGGAACAGGCCGCCAAATCCGGCAAGAAGCCCGTCTACACCCTCTCGCCCTTTGAAAAGGGCTGGATGGAGGCCTTCGCCAACGTGTCGCGCGCCGATGCCATCAAGATGATCGACGAGTGGTACGCGGCCCATCCGAAGGATTTGCAGCGGCCGGTCATGAGCGTCATCTGGTATGAGCTCATCGCGCCCCGCCTTGCCGCCAAGAAGTAAACCCGTGCATGCGGCTGGCTGCGGCCGGCCCTCAGGAGCCTGATATGAAAAAAGCTTTGATCATAGGCATTATGGCCGTTGTTTTCGCCTCCGGCATCGGCTGCACCAATATGAGCCGCACCCAGCAGGGCGTGGCCAGCGGCGCGGCCTTGGGCGCGCTGGGCGGCGCGGGCATTGCCGCCATCTCCGGCGGCATGGCCGGCTGGGGCGCGCTGGCGGGCGCCGGAGTAGGCGCGCTGGCGGGCGGCATCGTCGGCCACGAACAGAGCAGGCGCTGGTAAGTCATGCAATGAGCGCCGGGCGCGTTTTGCGCGCCCGCAGGAAGCACAAAAGGGCCGGGATTTCACCGGCCCTTTTTGCGTGCCCCGGCGGGAAAACGCTCAGGAAAGCAGGAGGTTCAGATGCCTGTAGGCGCGCGCCGTCGCCATGCGGCCGCGCTGCGTGCGTTTGAGGAAGCCGCACTGGATGAGGTAGGGCTCATAAATGTCCTCAATGGTGCGCACCTCCTCCGAACAGGCGGCCGCCAGCGTCTTCACGCCCACCGGCCCCCCGTCATAGTGGGTGATGATGACCTCGAGGAGCTTGCGGTCCATCTGGTCCAGGCCGAGCTCGTCCACATCCATGCGCTTGAGCGCCTCGCCGGCTTCGGCGGCGGTGATTTCGCCATTGCCGTGCACCAGGGCAAAGTCGCGCACACGGCGCAGAAGGCGGTTGGCGATGCGCGGCGTGCCGCGGGAGCGGCGGCCGATCTCCTCCGCGCCGTCCGGGGTGATGGTCACCCCGAGGATGCGCGCGGAGCGGCTGACGATGCGCGCAAGGTCCGCTGCCTGGTAGTATTCGAGGCGCGCCACGATGCCGAACCTGTCCCGCAGCGGCGAGGAGATGAGGCCCATGCGCGTGGTGGCCCCGGCCAGGGTAAAGGGCTCGAGGTCAATCTTGACGGTGCGCGCCGCCGGGCCCTGCCCGATGACGAGATCGAGCTTGAAGTCCTCCATGGCCGGGTAGAGCACCTCTTCCACCGCAACGGGCATCCGGTGGATCTCGTCCACAAAGAGGATGTCATGCCGGGCCAGGTTGGTAAGAATGGCGGCGAGGTCCCCGCTGCGCTCCAGCACGGGGCCGGAGGTGCAGACAAGGTTGACGCCCAGTTCCGAGGCCATGATCTGGGCGAGCGTGGTCTTGCCAAGGCCCGGGTTGCCGTAGAACAGGGTGTGGTCCAGCGCCTTGCCGCGCTCGCGGGCGGCGTCAATGAATACCCGCAGGTTGGCGCGCAGCTCGTCCTGGCCGATAAAATCTTCCAGGCTGCGGGGCCGCACGCTGTCGTCGGCGCTCGCAGCCGACAGGAAATCCCTGTTTTCGCCGTCCGCCGGTATCATGCCTTCCCCTTTGCCAGTGCCTTGAGGGCCCCCCTGAGCGCGCCCGTCACATCAAGGTCCGGCTCGTCATGGAGGATATTCTTGAGCACTGGCGCGCACTCCGCCTCGGAATAGCCCAGGTTCGCAAGGCCTGCCAAGGCATCGCGAAACACGGAGCCGGGCTTGCCGTCGGGGGCGAGGACGGCGGCCTGCGGGGCGTCGTCGGTCTTTAGCTTGTACTTGAGTTCCAAAAAAATATGCTGGGCGGTTTTTTTGCCGATGCCGGACACCTGCGTGAGCGCCAGCACGTCATCCTCCAGCACGAGACGCCGCAGGTCGGCGGGGCGGAAGGCGGAGAGGATGCCGAGAGCCGTGCGCGCGCCCACCTTGGAGATGGAAAGCAGCGTCTCAAAGGTCTGGCGCTCCTCAAATGTGGCGAAGCCGAAAAGCTCCAGCGCGTCCTCCCGGACGCAGAGAAAGGTATGGAAGAAAACCTCGCTGCCGGCCCGCGGCAGAGCCGCCAGGGTATGCGCCGGGAGCGCGACCTCATAGCCCACGCCCGCGCGGGTGACGACCACACAGGCATTGTCCCACACCTCGCCGAGGCGGCCTTCAAGGTAGGCAATCATGCTGCTTTTGCATCTCCTTGGCGGCGTCCCCGCCCGCACGCGCGGCCAGTGGCGCAGTCCCGGCACGCGCGCTACCCCGCGGGCGCGAAGGCATCCGCCTTGCCAAGACGGCAAAATGGATTTACACCACGCCGTATGAACCTTTTCTTCAGTGGGGCCATCCTTTTGGGCTGCCTCGTTTTACCGACGGCGATTATGGCGTGGGACGGTTTTGACGCCGACACCACCGACCTTGTCGAACTGACGCCCGACAAACTGCCATCCCCCGGGGAAGCCGTGGAGGTGCGCGATTACGACACGGACACCACGCAGACCTGCCTGGTGGAGAGCGTCGCCCGCAATTCCCGTACCATTGAAGTGATGGTGCAAACGCCGGACGGCAAGCACCGCACACTGGTCATGGAAGGCCGCTGAGGCCACCCGCCCTGCCACAAAAATCGCCGTTTTCCCGGGCCCGGGCGCGGGCTCGCCGGCAGCCGCGCGCCAGCCCCGGAGGGCGTCTAGGCTTCCCCTCCGTTGCGCTCATATCCCGGGAGCACGATGCTGGCATTGTCGCCCCTGCCCTGTCCCTTGGGGCACATGGGACGCATGTGGCAGACTTCGCAACCGCCTTTGAAAGGATAATACGTCAGCACGGCGTAGCGTCGGCCGAGCAGGCTGGAATCCTCCCCCTTGTAGGGCAGCCCCAGCCCGGCAAGGGCCGCGCGCAGCTCGGCAGCAGGCTTGGGGGAAGGGGCGCAGCCGCCCGCGGCCACCTGGGGCAGCAGCTCCTGGATGGCGCTCATGCACAGGTACTGGGCGAGCACATTGAGCTGGAAGCCTTCAGAAGCCGATTGCGCCCAGGTCTCATCCACGGCGTTCTCTACCTCTTCCGGCAGCCACACGGCGAGCCAGGAGCTGGACCCTGAGGAAATCTGGCGCGCCTTGAGCAGGGGCAGCCACGCCTCCCACTGGCCCAGAATGCGCTCCAGCACAGCGCCGCCCAGGCGCTTTTCCTGGCAGAGGCCCATAAATTCTTCGATGTCGAAATAGGGCTGAAGCTGATGCTCCGTGATGGTCGTCTCGGTCACGCGCGCTCCTTTGCGGTTGCCCTGGCGGCCTTGTGGCCTCCAGTCGCCCCCAGTATTGTAGCCATGGCCCGGTGGCCGTCAAGCGCTTTTCCGGCTGTCGTGCCCACCCGGGCTGGTGAGCCGGCGCGGCGCGCGTGCTCCGGGCTTGCCGCCCGGATGCTGCTGGGTTAGCATGCTTTGCCCGGCGGGACTTCTGTCCCGCTCCTCCTCCCAGTACCAACATTTTCCAAGGAACCCTCCATGCCCATTGCCACCTTCCCACTTGGTCCGCTCGGCACCAACAGCTATCTCCTGAATGCCGGGGCCAACGCGGTCGCCATCGACGTGGGCGGCGATCCCGCGCCTATCCTTGAATATCTCGCTGCCCACAAGCTCACGCTGGATGCCATCTGCCTCACCCATCGGCATTTTGACCATGTGTACGGCGTGGCGGCCCTCGCGGAGTCAACGGGCGCTCCGGTATATTCGCCGGCCGGGGATGAGGTCATCGCCAATACCGAGTCCGGCATGGGCGGCATCTGGGGAATGCCCCCGGTGACGCCCTTTGCGAGCAGGCCCATGCCCGTGGGCGAGACGCACTTCGCCGGGATGGACTGCATCGTGCTGGATACGCCCGGGCACACCCCCGGGGGGGTCTCGCTCTACTTCCCCGCAGAAAAGGCGGTGTTCACCGGGGATGCGCTGTTTTATCGCTCCATGGGCCGCACGGATTTCCCGGGGGGCAGCCAGGACCAGTTGCTCCGCTCCATCAAGGACATCCTCTTCCGCCTGCCCGATGACGTGACGGTCTACCCCGGGCACGGGCCGGCCACCACCATCGGGGACGAACGCCGCCACAATCCTTTCTGCGGCGAGTTCGCGGGGTGAACCCGGCGCTCGTCCTCATGTGCAGTCCTCATGCGGGCGGGGTTTCGGATACGCTGGCCGGAAATTTTGCGGCCGGGCTTGTCGATGCCGGCTGTCCCGCGGACTGCATCGCCTTGCGAGACCATCCAGTGATCCCCTGTACCGGCTGCGCGGCCTGTGCGCGGCCGCCTCATGCCTGCGTGTTTGCGCCCCGGGACGCTGCGGAATGGCTGTTCGCACGTTTTGCCGAAGCTCCGCTGGTCGTGCTCGCCTCGCCCATCTTTTTCTATGCCCTTCCCGCCCACTTCAAGGCGTGGATCGACAGGGGCCAGCGCTTCTGGGCAGCCTTGCAGGGCAGCCAGGGCCCAGAGCCCGTATCCCTCCCTCCGCGAGACAAGCCTGTTCTGGCGCTCCTGGCGGCAGGTCGTCCGCAAGGCGAGGAATTGTTTTCCGGCGCTTTGCGCACCCTGAGGTGGTTCTTGCCTCTTCTGGGCGCGCAACTGGCTGACAGCCGCTGTTTCCGCGGCCTTGACCGTGTGGAGGATGTCGAGAAGCGCCCCGAAGACCTCAAGGCGATGCGGGAGTGGGCCCATGCGTGGGCGCGACGGCTTCCCGCCACTCAGAGCAGAACCGGACCTCAATGCCCATGACAAGGTTCAGACGCTGGCTGGGCCTGTTGGGCCTTGACGAAATCCGCTGCTCCATTTGCCTGCGCCCCTTTTCTCCCATGGCCCAGGAGTCCGGCGCAGAAGCCGGCCTTCCCGTCTGCCCGGCATGTCGTCCCCACTTTGCGCCCTATCCGGGGGCGCGCTGCCCGCAGTGCGGTTTTCCCTTTCAGGGCCTGTCCGCCCCTGACGGAGAAGCGCCATCGGCAGTGTGCGGCGCTTGCCTGGCGGAACGGCCGCCGTGGCGCGCCTTTGTCTATCACGGCTTGTACAAGGGGGCTCTGCGGGAGCTCATCCTGCGCTTCAAGTTTGGCGGCGATCTGGCGCTGGCACGACTGTTCGGGGCGTGGCTGGAAGATGCGGCCCGCTGCCTGCCCGTGCCGAACGCCCTGCTCGCCATGCCCCAGCATCCCGCGCATCTGCGCCGTCGCGGCTTCAATCAGGCCCATGAACTGGCCCGCGCCCTCCACTTCGCCACTGCTCTCCCCTTGCGGCCCGACCTGCTTGTGCGCACCCGCGACAGCGCGCCGCAAGCCACCTTGAACGCCAAAATGCGCGCCACAAACGTGCGCGGCGTTTTTGGCGCGTCCCCCGCGGTGGAGGGTATGCGGCTCTGGCTCATCGATGATGTCATGACCACGGGCAATACCCTGAAGGAGGCCACCCGCACGCTTTTGACTGCCGGCGCTTGCGAGGTATGCGTACTCGCGGTCGCACGGACGCCGCGGGGCCAGGCGTAAAAATTCCCCGGATGTGTGGCGTCTGTGTGGAACTGTGGTCGTCTGACGCCCGCAGTTGACGAGGCGGGCACTTCTGATCGCCTGCCATTTGCTGCGTGCCGTACATGACAGGTGAGCCGCTTTTTGCTAGGCTTTTTCCCCTCAAGCAGCCCCGGAGCCGGGAGCTGCAGGGTATTCGTTGCCAAGAGGACAGGATATGCGGCCTATCCATTTTTTTGCGTGGGTGCGCGGGGCCCGCAGGCAAGGGATTGCCGCGACGCTGTGCGCAGTTTTTTCTCTGGGAGCCACCTCCGCGTGCGCGGACGCTCCGCTCTCCCTTCTGGTGCCGAGCAGACACATCGTCAGCCAGCCCGAAGCGGCCGCGCGCACTGATGCTCCGCAAAAAAACGGCGAGAAGGCCGCCGCCAAGCTTGCGGAGAAGGCCGAAGCCCAGGCCGCAGCTCAAGAAAAACGCGCCGACCCGGAAGAGGTGGACATCCTCCTGTCGCTGATGCGTCCCTTCCTGCACGAAGGCGTGGCCGTGGATATGCCCCAGCTCTTCGCCGTCCTGCGCCATGATGCGGATGCCGAGTCATCCGGGGACGGCCCCATGCCCGAACGGCGTGACCTGCTCGGAGATGTTGAGGAGATCCGCTATCTCGACCAAAAAGCCTGGGGGGCCAATGTGGCCCTGGACAAGCCCGGGCTCTATCAGTTCATCATGGAGGGCCGGCCGTGGTGGGATGCGGACCGCGAGACCTTCCTGCGTCACCAGGCCAAGGTGACGCTGCCCGTGCATGGGGTTGAGCGCGGCTGGAATGAAGCAGCGGGACAGAGCTTTGAGATCGTTCCGCTCGTCCGCCCTTTTGGCCTGCATGCGCCCGCGCTTTTTTCCGGCCGTGTCCTGCTGGATGGCCAGCCACTCGCCAACGCGCCCGTGCGGATGGCGCGCATCAACGCGGATGGCGCAAGTCCCACAGGCCCGTGGCAACAAGATATGGCGGCCATAAGTAATGCCACGGGGGAGTTCGCCTTTATGCTCCCGCAACCTGGCTGGTGGTGCTGTGAAGCGGTAACGCCCGGCGCGCCACTCAAAGGGCCTGACGGCGAGCTCAAGCCGGTCGAGCGCGCGGCCTTGTTCTGGCTTTTTGTGGAAAACCCGCCGGCCCCCAGGGATACCGATACCCGCAAACGATAAAGCCTGGCTTCCCCCTCACGCAGACGCCACAAGTTCATCAAATTTGCATGACTGCCCCATGATTTAGCGCGACATAAAAATTTCGCTTGACGACTCTGCCCTCAGCACGTAAAAAGAACGCGCTGTCACCATCGTCTATCCGGTTAGGACGGCGGCCTCTCAAGCCGCTAAGACGGGTTCAAATCCCGTTGGTGACGCCAAAGAATTTCAAAGGGTTACACCGACTCTTTGGTTACAGAACCGGGGTGGTTACACGGTTCTGGTTACAAATGCCTCATGGCGACCCTCGCCGTGGGGCATTTTCTTTTCCAGCAGCATACTTGCCGCCTGCCCAATACCACTTTCGCCAAGGGCGCTCAGGATAGCGTCCTGGTCGCTATAAAGCCCGGCGCTGCGCACATAAATGTCAGTGGTTGTCGCACGGGAGTGCCCCATCAATTGCTGGGCAGCATTCAAGCCACTCACGGTGAAGGCAATCGACGCGGCCTTGTGGCGCAGCGCGTGGAACCCGAAAGGTTTGACGCCAGCTCGCTCGCAGAGGACAGGCATCAATTTGTTGCGTTGAGTGAACGGTTCTCCCATGGCGCAGTCGTGGTCAATTCGCATGAAAACATTTTCAACTTTGCACGGACGATTTTCCTGCCACCACGTCAACGCCTCCACCAGAGCCGGATGCAAAGATAACCACCGGATACGCTTGCGTCCGAGGCCACCCTTATGATCCGTAAGCCTGATGCGTTTGGCATCGAGGTCTATGTCCGCCCAAGTGAGCCGAAAGATTTCTCCCCTTCTTGCGCCTGTATAGAAAAAGGTCAGGAGCATGACCAAATCCTGCCCCGTAGCGACCTGAAAGACCTTGATAACGTCCTCGTCGGGAGGAACATACCTTTCTTCCCGGTCAACAGGGAACGGCTTGATTCTTTCTAGGGGGGAAATGTCTTGTGGAAAGTTCGCAATAGCGTCAATGCCCCAGTTCCATG
>CAMWTD010000010.1 GCA_947177085.1 uncultured Desulfovibrio sp. | reverse complement strand
CTCGGCGGCGACGAGTTCCTCGTGTGCATCGCGCGCGACATCAAGGACGACGAGCTCGCCGCGCTGGCGGCCAAGGTGCAGGCAAACCTGTCAACGTGGTTCGGCTCGCTGGAAAAGCTCTCGGACGTGAGCCTCTCCATCGGCATACGCCCGGCCTGCGACCCGGAATATCCGCTGGAACAGCTCATCCACGAGGCCGACCAGGCCATGTACGCGGCCAAGCGCAACGGCAAGGCGCAGGCCAAGGTGTGGGAGCCCTAGACCGGACCGCCCGGCGCTTTTCCTTGTATCCGGGGCCAGGCATCATCGCGCGGCGGGGATGCCTGGCCGCGTTTCAGGAGAGACGCCCCGGGCGCCGCGCTCTTTTGCGTTGATGTTCCGCTTGTGCGGCCTGCCCTCCCCGCAAACGCGCCCGGGCCGGCCCTTTGCGGCGCGAAAAAATTTTTAGGGCGCGACACTTGCCAAACGAAGAAAATGTGGATATTTGATTGCGTTCACGAAGTAAGAGGGAGGGTTAATTGCTGTTTTCTGTAACCTGCTGTATAAGAAACAATTTTTAACAACACGGCGCAATGACCCAGGCCCTGCGGGACGGCAGGGGATGGGTTTTTGTCGTCTTTGCCGTGTGCGGCAGGCAGCATCTGAAATTTTGTTCCCCGATGCGCTTTCCTGGCGCAGCAATGGCGCGGGCCCTTTTTCCGTTGCAAACGCAACTGCCAGACCTTCTTGAGGTACCCATGAGCCAGCTCAGCAAACAGTTCGGCAAGATCAAGACTTCCCTGCCCATCCCCCATCTGCTGAACCTCCAGATAGATTCCTACCGGAAGTTTCTCCAGGAAGGCGTTCCCGAGAACGAGCGCAGCCACGAGGAAGGCCTTGAGGGCGTCTTCCACACGGTCTTTCCCATTGAGGACTTCAACAAGACCGCGAGCCTCGAGTTCGTCTCCTACGAGATCCAGGAGCCCAAGTACGACCAGGCCGAGTGCATCTCCAAGGGCCTGACCTACGAGGCCCCGGTGCGCATCCGCGTGCGCCTTGTCGTCTATGACGCGGACGAGGCCTCGGGCAACCGCACCATCCGTGACATCAAGGAACAGGACATCTATTTCGGCACCCTGCCGCTCATGACCGAGAAGGGCACCTTCATCATCAACGGCACGGAGCGCGTCATCGTCAACCAGCTCCAGCGCTCGCCCGGCATCATCTTCGAGCATGACGGCGGCAAGACCCACACCAGCCGCAAGGTGCTCTACTCCTGCCGCATCATCCCCATGCGCGGCTCGTGGCTCGACTTCGATTTCGACCACAAGGACATCCTCTATGTCCGCATCGACCGCCGCCGCAAGATGCCCGCCACCATCCTGTTCAAGGCCATGGGCATGAGCAAGGAGCAGATCCTCGACTACTTCTACACCCGCGAGCACTACCTGCTCGAGCCGGGGGGCAAGGTGATGTGGGAGGTGGAGAAAGACCTCTACCGCAAGGACACGGCCTATGCCGACATCACGGCCGAGGACGGCACGGTGCTCGTCAAGGCCGGCAAGCCCATCACCAAGCGCGCGTGGCGGCAGATCTGCGAGGGCGGCATCAAGGCCATCGAGGTGCGCCCGGACTTCATCGAGGGCATGTTCCTCGCCGAGGACGTGGTCAACCCCGAGACGCACGAGGTGCTCGCCGAGGCGGCCGACGAAATCACGGCGGGCCTGCTCGAGCGCTGCCGCGAGGCGAACATCCGCCGCCTCTCCGTGCTGCACACCAAGGGCACGGACACTTCCTCCTCCATCCGCGACACCCTCGTGCAGGACCGCATCCCGGACAAGCAGAAGGCCCAGGAGGAGATTTACCGCAGGCTGCGCCCGTCCTCCCCGCCCACGCCCGAGATCGCGGCGAGCTTCTTCGACAACCTGTTCCGCAACCCCGACTATTACGACCTCTCGCCGGTGGGCCGCTACAAGCTCAACCAGCGCCTCGGCCTGCACGAGCCCGCCGACCTGCGCGTTTTGAGCGACGAGGACATCCTCACGGCCATCAAGGTGCTCGTCCAGCTCAAGGACAGCCATGGCCCGGCCGACGACATCGACCACCTGGGCAACCGCCGCGTGCGCCTCGTGGGCGAGCTTGTGGAAAACCAGTACCGCATCGGACTCGTCCGCATGGAGCGCGCCATCAAGGAGCGCATGAGCCTGCAGGAAATCTCCACGCTCATGCCGCATGACCTCATCAATCCCAAGCCCGTGGCCGCGGTGCTCAAGGAGTTTTTCGGAACTTCCCAGCTCTCGCAGTTCATGGACCAGACCAATTCGCTCTCCGAGGTCACGCACAAGCGCCGCCTCTCGGCCCTGGGGCCCGGCGGCCTCACGCGCGAGCGCGCGGGCTTCGAGGTGCGCGACGTGCACACCTCGCACTATGGCCGCATCTGCCCCATCGAGACGCCCGAAGGCCCGAACATCGGCCTCATCGTGTCGCTGACCACCTATGCCAAGGTCAACGACTACGGCTTCATCGAAACGCCCTATCGCGTCGTGCGCAACGCCCAGGTCACGGACGAGGTGGTGCACCTCGACGCCTCGCGCGAGGGCGACGAGGTGGTGGCCCAGGCCGACGCGCGCATGGACGCGGACGGACGCCTGCTCGACGAATACGTCACCGTGCGCGTCAAGGGCGAGGTGGAAATGCGCCACCGCGACGAGGTGACGCTCATGGACATCTCGCCGAGCCAGATGGTTTCCATCTCGGCGGCGCTCATCCCCTTCCTCGAGCATGACGACGCCAACCGCGCGCTCATGGGCTCCAACATGCAGCGCCAGGCCGTGCCGCTGCTGCGCTCCGAAAAGCCGCTCGTGGGCACGGGCATGGAGACGGACGTCGCGCGCGACTCCGGCGCGTGCATCGTGGCCCCGGCCGACGGCCGCGTGGAATACGCGGACGCGGACCGCATCGTGGTGGCCTATGAGGGCGACATTTACAAGGAACAGGGCGGCGTGCGCGCCTATGACCTGCTCAAGTACCACAAGTCCAACCAGAATTCGTGCTTCGGGCAAAAGCCCACCTGCAAGCCCGGCGACATCGTGAAAAAGGGCCAGATCCTCGCGGACGGCCCGGGCATCGACGAGGGCCAGCTCGCGCTGGGCAAGAACCTTGTGGTCGCCTTCATGCCCTGGTGCGGCTACAACTATGAGGACTCCATCCTCATTTCCGAGCGCACGGTGCGCGACGACACCTTTACCTCCATCCACATCGAGGAGTTCGAGGTCGTCGCGCGCGACACCAAGCTCGGGCCGGAAGAAATCACCCGCGACATCCCCAATGTCAGCGAGGACATGCTGCGCAACCTCGACGAGAGCGGCATCATCCGCATCGGCGCGCCCGTCAAGCCGGACGACATCCTCGTGGGCAAAATCACGCCCAAGGGCGAGACGCAGCTCACCCCGGAAGAGAAGCTCCTTCGCGCCATCTTCGGCGAGAAGGCGCGCGACGTGAAGAACACCTCCCTCAAGGTCCCGCCGGGAGTGGAGGGCACCATCATCGACGTGAAGGTGTTCAACCGCCGCTCCGGCGAGAAGGACGAGCGCACCTTGGCCATCGAGGCGCACGACACGGCCGTGCTCGACCAGAAGGAAGCCGACCACATGCGCGCCCTTGGCGAGCGCACGCGCGCCAAGCTCGCGCCCATCGTCATCGGCAAGCAGACGGCCGCCTCCGTGGCCGGCAAAAAGAAGGGCGAGACCCTTGTGGAAGCCGGCTGCGCCCTCACGGCCGAACAGCTCGCCGAGCTTCCGGTCAAGAAGCTCGCCGGGCTCTTCAAGAGCAAGGAAGTCAACGACGAAGTGGCCGCGTTGCTCAAGGACTATGACCGCGAGGTGGACTACCTCCACCACATCTACGATTCCAAGCGCGAAAAGGTCTCCGAGGGCGACGACCTCGCGCCCGGCGTCATCAAGATGGTCAAGGTCTATGTGGCCATCAAGCGCAAGCTCTCGGTGGGCGACAAGATGGCCGGCCGCCACGGCAACAAGGGCGTTGTCTCGTGCATCCTGCCCGAGGAGGACATGCCCTTCTTCGCCGACGGCCGCCCGGTTGACATCGTGCTCAACCCGCTCGGCGTGCCCTCGCGCATGAACATCGGCCAGATCATGGAGACGCACCTCGGCTGGGGCGCCAAGGAGCTGGGCCGCCAGCTCGCCGAGCTCGTGGATTCGGGCGCCATGCTCGATTCCGTGCGCAAGGAGGTCAAGGCCGTCTTCAAGTCGCCGGAGATCGACGCCCTTATCGACGGCATGGACGATGAGGAGTTCGTGGCCTCGGTGAAGAAGCTGCGCAACGGCATCGTCACGCGCACGCCGGTCTTTGACAGCGCCACGGAAGACGAGATCTGGGGCTGGCTCGAAAAGGCGGGCCTCGCCAGCGACGGCAAGACCGTGCTCTACGACGGCCGCACCGGGGAGCCCTTCAAGAACCGCGTGACCACGGGCGTCATGTACATCCTGAAGCTCCACCACCTCGTGGACGAGAAGATCCACGCCCGCTCCACTGGCCCCTACTCCCTCGTCACCCAGCAGCCCCTCGGCGGCAAGGCCCAGTTCGGCGGCCAGCGGCTCGGCGAGATGGAGGTCTGGGCGCTGGAGGCCTATGGCGCGGCCTACCTGTTGCAGGAGTTCCTCACGGTCAAGTCCGACGACGTGGCCGGGCGCGTGAAGATGTACGAGAAGATCGTCAAGGGCGACAACTTCCTCGAGGCGGGGCTCCCCGAATCCTTCAACGTGCTCGTCAAGGAGCTCATGAGCCTCGGGCTGGACGTCAACCTGCACCAGGAAGAGGGCAAGAAGCCCAAGCGCGTGGGCTGGATGCACGAGGCCGGCAACGACGCCGAATAGATACACGGAATACCGGGCCGCGCGGGGGACACCTTCGCGCGGCCGCAGGAAAACACCGGAAGACAAAGGTCGAACCACCCTCAACGGGCCTTTCACAAGGCAGGGTAGAGATATATGAGTCTGGACGATCTGTTCACCGCACGCGGCTCCTCCACCAATGCGGCCAATATCCGCAACCTCAAGGCCATCCAGATCTCCATCGCGTCGCCGGAGGCCATCCGCGAATGGTCCTACGGCGAGGTCAAAAAGCCGGAGACCATCAATTACCGCACTTTCAAGCCGGAGCGCGACGGCCTCTTTTGCGCCAAAATCTTCGGCCCGGTGAAGGACTATGAGTGCAACTGCGGCAAGTACAAGCGCATGAAGCACCGCGGCATCGTCTGCGAAAAGTGCGGCGTGGAAGTCATCGCCTCCAAGGTGCGCCGCGAGCGCATGGGCCATATCGAGCTGGCCGCCCCGGTGGCGCATATCTGGTTCCTCAAGACCCTCCCCTCCAAGATCGGCACGCTGCTCGACATGACCATGGCCGACCTGGAGAAAGTGCTCTATTTCGACTCCTACATCGTGCTCGACCCCGGGCAGGTGCCGGGCATCCAGAAGCAGCAGGTCATCTCCGAGGACCAGTACCTCCAGATCATCGAGCGCTACGGCGAGGACGCCCTCACCGTGGGCATGGGCGCGGAGGCCGTGCGCACCCTGCTGGAGGAGCTTGACCTCGAGAAACTGCGCGCGGAGCTGCGCGAGGAAGGCGAGGCCACCAAGAGCCAGACCCGCAAGAAAAAGATCACCAAGCGCCTCAAGATCGTCGAGGCCTTCCTTGAGTCGCAGAACAAGCCGGAATGGATGATCATGGAGGTCATCCCGGTTATTCCGCCGGAGCTCAGGCCCCTCGTGCCGCTGGACGGCGGCCGCTTCGCCACGTCGGATTTGAACGACCTTTACCGCCGCGTCATCAACCGCAACAACCGCCTGAAGCGGCTCATGGAGCTCGGCGCGCCGGAAATCATCATCCGCAACGAAAAGCGCATGCTCCAGGAGGCGGTGGACGCCCTCTTTGACAACGGCCGCCGCGGCCGCGCCATCACCGGAACCAACGGCCGCCCGCTCAAGTCTCTCTCCGACATGATCAAGGGCAAGCAGGGCCGCTTCCGGCAGAACCTTTTGGGCAAGCGCGTGGACTATTCGGGCCGCTCGGTCATCACCGTGGGCCCCTACCTCAAGCTGCACCAGTGCGGCCTGCCCAAGAAGATGGCCCTCGAGCTCTTCAAGCCCTTCATCTATTCGGAGCTCGAAAAACGGGGCTATGCCTCCACCATCAAGAGCGCCAAGAAGATGGTGGAGCGCGAGGAGCTGGTGGTCTGGGACATCCTTTCGGAAGTGGTGCGCGAGTATCCCATCCTGCTCAACCGCGCGCCCACCCTGCACCGCCTGGGCATCCAGGCTTTCGAGCCGCTGCTCGTGGAGGGCAAGGCCATCCGGCTGCATCCCCTCGTCTGCACCGCCTACAACGCGGACTTCGACGGCGACCAGATGGCCGTGCATATCCCGCTCTCCGTGGAGGCGCAGATCGAGTGCCGCGTGCTCATGATGAGCACCAACAACATCCTCTCGCCGGCCAACGGCGGCCCGGTCATCGTGCCCTCGCAGGACATCGTGCTCGGCCTCTACTATATGACGGTGGAGCGCAGCTTCGAGAAGGGCGAGGGCATGACCTTCTGCGCCCCGTGGGAGGTGGAAAGCGCCTATGACGCGGGGCAGGTCTCCCTGCACGCGCGCATCAAGGTGCGCATGCCGGACGGCAAGATCTATGACACCACGCCGGGCCGCGTGCTCGTGAGCGACATCCTGCCGCCGGAGCTCCCCTTCGAGACGGTGAACACCGTGCTCACCAAGAAGGCCATCGCCAAGCTGGTGGGCGCGGCCTACCGCACCTGCGGCATCAAGTCCACGGTCATCCTCTGCGACAGGCTGAAGGATCTGGGCTATGAGTTCGCCACGCGCGCCGGCGTGACCATCGGCGTCAAGGACCTCACCATCCCGGAGAGCAAGAAGGCCATCCTCGCCCAGTCCCAGGCCGAGGTGGACGACATCGAGCGCCAGTACCGCGACGGCATCATCACCCGCACCGAAAAATACAACAAGGTGGTCGATGTCTGGACCAAGGCCACGCAGGACGTCTCCGCCGAAATGACGAAGGAGATCTCGCACGACCTCGTCACCGACCCGGTGACGGGCGAGACCGTGCAGGACCAGAGCTTCAACCCCATCTTCATGATGTCCAATTCCGGCGCGCGCGGCAACCAGGACCAGATGCGCCAGCTCGCCGGCATGCGCGGCCTCATGGCCAAGCCCTCGGGCGAAATCATCGAGACGCCCATCACCTCGTCCTTCCGCGAGGGGCTCTCGGTGCTGCAGTACTTCACCTCCACCCACGGCGCGCGCAAGGGCCTCGCGGATACGGCCCTCAAGACGGCCAACTCCGGCTACCTCACCCGCCGCCTCGTGGACGTGGTGCAGGATGTCATCGTCTCCGAGCATGACTGCGGAACCGTGGACGGCATCGAGCTCACCCACCTGAAGGAAGGCGGCGACATCAAGACCCCGCTTTCCGAGCGCGTGGTCGGCCGCGTGCTGCTCTACCCTGTCATGGACCCGGACGACCCGGACACCGTGCTTTTGCCCGAGAACACGCTCATCACCGAGGCCGAGGCCAAGCTCATCGACAAGAAGGGCATCTCCTCGGTGACGGTGCGCTCGCCACTCACCTGCCAGTCCGAGCGGGGCATCTGCGCCCTCTGCTACGGACGCGACCTGGCGCGCGGCCACCTCGTCAACACGGGCGAGACCGTGGGCATCATCGCGGCGCAATCCATCGGCGAGCCGGGCACGCAGCTCACCATGCGCACCTTCCATATCGGCGGCACGGCCTCGAGCACCATTGAGAAGAACAAGTTCGAGGCCCAGAACGCGGGCCGCGTCATCCTCAACCGCGTGCGCGCTGTCACCAACCGCGAGGGCGCCGAGCTCGTGCTCGGCAAGAGCGGCCAGCTCACCATCGTGGACCCGCAGGGCCGCGAGCGCGAGAAGTACATCCTGCCCAACGGCGCGCGCCTCATGGTCAAGGACGGCGAGGAAGTGGCCAAGGGCGCGGTGCTCGCCGAATGGGACCCCTTCAACGAGCCTTTCGTGGCCGAGGAGGAAGGCATCGTCCGCTTTGCGGACATCATCGACGGCAAGACCGTGCAGGAAAAGGTGGACGACGTGACGCGCCAGGCATCCCTGACCATCATGGAATACCGCACCACCAACTTCCGGCCCGCCATCTCCATCTGCAACGAGGACGGCACGGTGAAAAAGCGGGCCCACGGCTCCGCGCCCGCCGTCTACACCCTGCCCGTGGGCTCCATCATCATGGTCAAGGACGGCCAGGCCATCCAGGCCGGCGACATCCTCGCCCGCAAGCCGCGCGAGACCTCCAAGACCAAGGATATCGTCGGCGGCCTGCCGCGCGTGGCCGAGCTCTTCGAGGTGCGCAAGCCCAAGGACAAGGCCGAGATCTCGGAAATCGCGGGCACGGTCACCTATGAGGGCGAATCCAAGGGCAAGCGCAAGCTCCTGGTCACGCCCGAAATCGGCGAGGCCAAGGAATACCTCGTGCCCAAGGGCAAGCACATCACCGTGGCCGACGGCGACTTTGTGGAGGCCGGCGACGCGCTCACCGAGGGCTATCCGGAGCTGCACGACATCCTGCGCACCCGCGGCGAGAAGTATCTCGCGCGCTATCTCGTGGACGAGATCCAGGAGGTCTACCGCTTCCAGGGCGTGGGCATCGACGACAAGCACATCGAGGTCATCGTGCGCCAGATGCTCAAGAAGGTGACCATCCTCGACGCCGGCGGCACGAGCTTCCTCGTGGGCGAGCAGGTGGATAAGGCCGAGTTCAAGCAGGAAAACCAGAAGGCCATCGCCGAGGGCCGCGCGCCGGCCACGGCGGAGCCGCTGGTGCTGGGCATCACCCAGGCCTCGCTCACCACCTCGTCCTTCATCTCGGCCGCCTCCTTCCAGGAGACCACCAAGGTGCTCACCGAGGCGTCGCTCAAGGGCAAGATGGACCACCTGCGCGGCCTTAAGGAGAATGTCATCGTGGGCCGGCTCATCCCGGCGGGCACGGGCTACCGCGAATATGTCAACGGCGAGATCGAGGTCCCCGAGCAGAAGGAACGGCCCGACAAGTTCCTCGAGGAGCTGGAAGAGAACCCCATCATGGTGGACTTGACCACGCACTAGCCTGGGCGACAGGTTAAGTGAGCGAAAGCCCGGCCCGAAACGGCCGGGCTTTCCGCATTAAACGCGTGGCATCGTGAGGGCGGCCGACCGGCTGTCCACATTCAGCGGGGGGTGCGGCCTTCACCCCCCTCATTCAAGATTATAGATTTTCTTGATGTAGCGCTCGTTATGCTTGTAGCCCCAATGGAGCTCTTTCACCGCATGGGTGAGCTTTTCGGGCGAGCGCTCCGCAATGGCGTCCACGATAAGGCCATGTTCCTCCACCGCGGCGAGATACCACTCCTGCACGAAGTTCTTGCGCGGAAAATCCCAGAGGCGGTTCTTGATGGGGGAGAGGATGCGCCTCGCGAACCTGTTGGGCGAAATCTGGAAAAAGGTCTCATGAAAGGCGTAGTGCAGCCCGTCATACTGGGCCATGTCCCCGGCGAGCACGGCCGCGCGCATCTCCTCATTGAGCGCGCGCATCCGGGCAAGCACCTCATCGGTGTAGGCGTGCAGGGAATTGGCGATGACGGTGAATTCCAGCGCGCCCATGATCTCGTACAGATAGGGAAAATCGTCCAGCTCCAGGGTGTTGATGACGACCTTGCTGCGCGGATGAATGGTGAGATAGCCCTCGGCCTCGAGGCGTATCAGGGAATCGCGCAGCGGGGTGCTGCTGATATGCAGCCGCCCGCTGATGGACTTGAGGTCAAGGACGCTCCCGGGGAGAAGCGCTCCCTGCTGCATCTGTTCCTGAAGATATTCATAGACAAGGGCGCTGCTGGAGTGGTGTCCCTTGTCTTTTTCGGCAGGCCCCTGGCCCAGGCTTTCGGATTTTCCGGCATAGCCGTTCCGTGATCCGTCATTTTCACGCATGGCAGTTCCCGCTGCTGGAGGCCGTCAGTTTCCGTGGCGGGCACAGGAATGTGCCCGGGCAGCGCTCACAGGGACAGGGATATGCGGCCGGCAAGAGGGAGAGAGCGTCCCGCAGTGGTAGGCTCACCGGGCATAATCCTAACAATTTGGCGGCCGGCTTTCAAGGGATGCATCCAACCCACTAAAAACAATTGCATTTTTTAAAAAATCCTCGTTTTGTCCCGCCAGTGGAGGGACTTTACATTTTGACGGCCATGGGGCATTATTGCATCAACAGATGCATCAGAATATGCATGAGCACGCCTCGAACTCGATTTTTCGTGGCCCCGGCATGAGTGGTTCAGGGAATGGTTCCCAAACGATACCCCCAGGCAAAGGAGGTTCCCATGTTCAAGTGGTCGATGGCGCTGATGACGCTTATCCTGGCAGCCGCCCTTGGTTCCGGGACGGCGACGGCCGCTGACTACAACCTGAAAATGCAGACCTATTACTCCCCCACCACGGCCATGGGGGCCCAGTTTTTTGCTGACCAGGTCAAAAAACTCACCGACGGCAAGGTGGATGTGCAGGTCTTCACCGGCGGGGAACTCGTCGGCTCGGGCAACATTCTCAAGTCCGTGCGCAACGGCATGATCGACATCGGGCACGGCATGGGGCACCACTTCACGGAGCGCAAGAGCGGACAGCTTGAATCCGGGCTGCCCATGTCGTGGATGTCCCCGGTGGAGGCGGATGTCATCTACGAGCGCCGCGGCCTGAAAAAGCTGGTGGGCGACGATTATGAGAAGCTCGGTGTGGTCTATCTGGGGCCCACGTGGGCAGCGCCCTACACCATCCTCAGCAAGGAGCCCATCCGCTCGCTGGATGACATGCGCAAGATGAAGATCCGCGCCGTGGGCGCGGCTGCCAAGATGCTCACCCAACTGGGCGTCAACGTGGTCAGCATGCCCCCAGAAGACATCTACATGGCGCTCACCACCGGGCAGATCGACGGCGTGGTGTATGGCAGCCCCGCGGAATACAAGGAAAACAAGTTCTATGAGGCCGCGCCCTGGATCAATGTCACCCCGCTTATCGACCCCATCACCGACACGCTGATCATCAACAAGAAGACGTGGGAAAAGATGCCCGAGCAAATCCGCGCCGCCATCCTTGCCGCGGCGGACGAGACCCGCTGGGCCTACTACATCTGGAGCGCGGACGAAAGCCTCAAGGCGCTCAAGGAAGTTTTCAAGGATAAAATCACCACCTTCCCGCCTGAAGACCAGAAGGAACTGGTGAAGGCCGCTGAAAAGATCTGGGAGGAGGAAGCGCAAAAGTCCGACGATGCCAAGGCTGGCGTGGAAGTCCTCAAGGATTTCGCACGCTCCAGCGGGCGTCTCTGATAGGTGAGGGCTGGCCCCGGCGTCGCACAGGCGCGCCGGGGTCAATCCAGCCCGCGCGGGCCCGCGTCTTTGATTATCGGCGCATGCCCGCGCCAAGGCCAGGACAGGGCCTGAATGTCCGGCAACTCCTCCCGGAGGGTGTACCATGCTGCCCAAGCTTGTGCATGGCATCGACGCGCTCAACCACTTCATCAGCAGTGCGGCCATGTGGCTCATCCTGCCGCTCACGGGCGTGCTGCTCTATGATGCGTTCATGCGCTATTTCATGAACGCCCCGACCATCTGGGGCATGGAGCTCGGCCTCATGATTTTCGGGGCCTACATGATCCTCGCCGGGCCCAGTTCCATCATGCAAAAAGTCCAGGTAGGGGTGGACATCTTCACCGGGCGGCTTCAGCCCCGGGCGCGCGGCCGCCTGAACTGCGTGACCTATGTCTTCACCCTCATCTTTTTCGCCGGGCTGCTGTACACCTCCGCCCTCTATGCGCTCGAATCCTGGCAGATGCGCGAATTTTCCTCGTCGGCCTGGGGCCAGCCCATCTATCATATCAAGGCGCTCATCCCCGTGGCCATTTTGCTCATGCTGCTGCAGAGCTTTGCGGAATTTCTGCGCAACCTCCATCTTGCGCGCACCGGGGAGAGCCTGTCATGAGCCCGTACCTTATCACCGCGCTGATGTTCCTCTCCATGCTCGTCCTCATGGGGACGGGGCTCCCCATCGTCTATTGCCTCGGCTCGGTGGGCACGCTCGCCGCCGTCTTCCTGTGGGGGGACGGGGCGCTGGACGTGGTGTATTTCGCCACCCTGGAGCTGATGAACAACGTGGTGCTGACGGCAGTGCCGCTCTTTATCTTCATGGGATTTGTCCTGCATGAGTCGAAGATCGCCAAGGACCTGTTCGACACCGTCTACCTGTGGTCCGGGCGAATGCGCGGGGCCCTCGGCATCGGCACGGTGCTCATCTGCGCGCTCATGGCCGCCATGCTGGGGGTGAGCAGCGCCACGGTGCTCTCCATGGGCGTCATCGCCGTGCCCGCCATGCTGGCGCGGCACTACGACAAGCGCCTGGCGGTTGGCATCGTCCAGGCGGGCGGCGCATTGGGCTTCCTCATACCGCCGAGCCTGATGATGATCATGTATTCGTTCCTCACCGGGGTTTCCGTGGGCAAGCTCTTTGCGGCCGGCGTCATCCCCGGGCTGCTGCTGGCCGGCCTTTACATCCTCTTTATCGCCGTGCTGGCGTGGCTGCGCCCCTCCGTTGCGCCGGCCATGAAAACGGACGAGCTTGTGCCGCTCAGCGTGAAGCTGAAGTCGCTCTGGTCTCTCGCCCTCCCGTTGCTGCTTATCTTCATCATCCTCGGCTGTATCTTTCTCGGCGTGACCTCCCCCACCGAGGCCGCGGCCCTGGGGGCGGCGGGGGCCCTCGCCTGCGCGGCCATCAAGGGACGCCTCAGCATGGCCACGCTCAAGGCCGCCTGTTCCCAGACATTCGCCATTTGCGGGTTTGCCGGCTTCCTCATCATCGCGGCGCTCATTTTCAGCAAGGTTTACACGGGCCTCGGCGCCACGGTGATGATCCGGCAGCTTGTGCTCGGGCTGCACCCGGACCCGATGGTGGTGATGCTCATCATCCAGCTTTCGTTCTTCATTCTTGGCATGTTTATGGATGACATCGCCATCCTGTTCATGTGCATGCCCATCTATATCCCCATCATCGTGGGCCTCGGCATGGACCCGGTGTGGTTCGGCGTGCTCTTCGTGGTCAACATGCAGATGGCCTATATCACCCCCCCTTACGGACTCAACCTGTTCTACATGAAGGCCGTGGCCCCCAAGGAGGTCCAGTTGAAGGACATCTATGCGGGCGCGCTGCCCTTCATCGGCCTGCAGGCCATCATGCTCATCCTGCTCATCCTGTTCCCGCAGCTTACCCTCTGGCTGCCGCAACAGATATTCCACTGATGCCCATCCCTATAAGGAGGTCCGGCAGAATGGCGTCCCGTCCCAATTCTCTCCAATCCCCCCGCTTCTGCGGTATCCGCACCTTCATGCGCCAAAGCCAGCGGGAGTGCCCCGACGGCATGGATGTGGCCCTGGTGGGCGTGCCCTTTGACAGCGGCGTCTCCTACCGGCCCGGCGCGCGCTTCGGGCCCGCTGCGCTGCGGGAGGCTTCCACCATTCTCAAGCCGTACTGCCCTGTGCTCGATGTGGATATTCAACAGTGGCTCACCATTGCCGACTGCGGGGACATCGATACCGTGCCCGGCTATATGGCCGAAAGCCTGGACATGATCCGCGATGGCCTGACGCCCTTTTTCAGCTCCGGGGCCGTGCCGGTGGTCATGGGGGGCGACCACTCCATCACCCTGGGGGTGCTCCGCGCGGTCAAGGCCGCCCTCGGGCCTGTTGCCCTGGTGCATTTTGACGCGCACAGCGACACCATCCCCGAATACTACGGCAAGCCGTATAATCACGGCACGCCTTTCTACCACGCCATCAACGAAGGCCTGATCCTGCCTGAACACTCGACGCAGGTGGGCATCCGCGGGCCGCTCTACAGCCGCGAGGCTCTGGATTGGCCCCGCAGCCACGGCCTGCGCATCATCATGGGCGAGGAGGTCCATCGCCGGGGCGTGGAGTCCGTCGCCCGGGAGGTGCTGGAACGTGTGGCTGGGCGGCCGGTCTATGTGAGCTTTGACATCGATTTTCTCGATGCGTCGTGCGCGCCCGGCACGGGAACCCCGGAAGTGGAAGGATTCACCAGCTACGAGGGCTTGAGCTTCATGCGCGCCATTTGCCCGCAATGCAGGCTTGTGGGCATGGACCTGGTGGAAGTGCTGCCGGATAGGGATGTGTCCGGCAATACGTCCCACGCCGGAGCGTCCGTCTTCCAGTCTTTACTTGCATCCTTGGCGCTGCGAAAATCCCGCCAGGCGGGGGCGCGCGCATGATAAACCCCGTGCCTTGAGCGGCGGGACATGCAGTCAATCCTGAAACACAAAGCGCAGTCCGGTAGGTCCCGGGCTGCACTTTGTGTTTCAGCATTCCTGATGCCGTTTCCCTCCGGAGAATGGAGGCCCGGTTTTCCGCCTCAGCTATGCGCCACAGCGCGCAAGCGGCGGTAATCGGCCACCCAGGCCTTCCCGTTCCAGAGGCTCGGACGCGCCAGTTCTTCCACCCGGCTCGTCAGCGCTTCCTGCGCGCTTTCGGGAAGCGGCCGCAGCTCGGCGGCAAAAAACTGGCGCAGCCAATGGCGCAGGCCAGACTCCCCGTTCTGGAGGACTGTGGGCCTCGCGTAGGCCACAACGAGCTCGCAGGTGAAGCGATTCTCCGCAAGCTGGCGCGCAAAAGCCTCCGGCTCGGGAAAGGTGAAGCGGCTTTCATAGCGCAATCCCCGCTCCTCGCAGGCGCGGGCAAAGGCGTTTTCCACGGCCGCCACATTCCCCTTTGCGCCAAACTCGCAGACAAGGCGGCCGCCCGGCTTCAGGGCCCGGCGAATATTTTTCAGCAGGCGGTCGTGGTCAGGCAGCCAGTGAAATACGGCATTGGAAAAGACCGTGTCGAACCGGTTTTCAAAGGATAGTTCCAGCGCGTCCCCGGTTATGAAATCGATGTCGGGAAACCGCGCCCGGGCCGCAGTCACCATCTCCGGCGAGGCGTCAAGTCCGAGTACCGTGCCTGCGCGGGCCGCAAGCTCACTGGTCAGCGTCCCCGTGCCGCAGCCAAGGTCGAGGATGGCCTGCCGCGGGTCGACGGGCACAAATTCCAGCAGGCCCTTGCCATATTCCGCCACAAAGCCGTGCCTCTCCTCATAGAGGGTAGCGTTCCAGTCCATAAATGCGCTCCAAGGGAAGTTATCGCGTCCCGAGGCAGCTCGCCGCCAGCCAGTCCACAAAGGCCGCTTCGGCGCGGGCGGCATAGAGAGCCTTGCGCTCCTTTTTCCGGGCTCGCTCGTCCAGTTCCGGCATGAGGCCGAAATGGATATTGGACGGCTGGAAGCGCTTTTCCGGACGCTGGAGATGGCCGAGCAGGGCCCCGAGGGCCGATTCCGGCGGCGGGGGCGGGAGCACGCGCCCACGGGCGCGCGCGGCCAGCATAAGCCCGAGCCACAGGCCGCTCGCCGCGGACTCCACATAGCCCTCCACGCCCGAAATCTGGCCGGCCAGATAGACGCCGGGCCGCGTTTTCAGCTCCAGGCTCGGCGTGAGCGCCCGCGGCGCGTTGACATAGGTATTGCGGTGCATGCTGCCGAAGCGCGCGAACTCGGCCCGCTCCATGCCCGGGACCAGCCGGAAGATGCGCTCCTGTTCCCCCTGAAGGAGCTTGGTCTGGCAGCCCACGAGGTTGCAGGTCTCGGCATTGGCGTTCTCGGCCCTGAGCTGGAGCACGGCCCAGGGCCTGCGCCCGGTGCGCGGGTCCACAAAGCCAACGGGCTTGAGCGGCCCGAAGGTCAGGGTGCGGGGGCCGCGGCGCGCCAGCGCCTCCAGCGGCATGCAGCCCTCGAAATGCACTTCCTTCTCGAAATCCCGGGCCTCCATGACGCGCCCCTCGCTGAGCGCGGCAAAAAAGGCCTCATACTCCTCCCGGCTCATGGGGCAGTTGAGGTAGTCCCCCTCCCCTTCCGCTTCGCCGTTCTCCGCCCCATAGCGCGAGGCGCGGAACACCACCGACATGTCCAGCGAATGCGTCCAGACGATGGGCGCGATGGCATCGTAAAAATAGCAGTGCTCCCCGCCGATGGCCGCGGCGAGCGCGGCGGAAAGGCCGTCGGAGGCCAAGGGGCCGGCCGCGATGACGACGCCATCCGCGCCGCAGCGGGCGAGTTCCGCATCGTCGAGGGAGTCGATGCGCCGCTGGCGGACCGTGATGCGGGGCAGCGCGGCAACGGCCCCGGTCATGGCGCGAGCGAAAGCCTCCCTGTCCACGGCGAGCGCCTTTCCCGCGGGCACACGGCAGGCGTCGGCCGCTGCCATGAAGGCGCTGCCGAGGGCGCGCATCTCGGCCTTGAGCAGGCCCACGCCGGAGGTGCGCTCGTCCGAGCGCAGGGAATTGGAGCACACGAGCTCCGCAAAGTCGTCGCTCACATGCGCTGGCGAGCGGAAGTGCGGCTTCTGCTCGAAAAGCGTCACCCTATGGCCGGCCAGGGCAAGTTGCAGGGCGCACTCGCAGCCCGCAAGGCCCGCGCCCACCACGGCAAAGGAAGAAGATGGCATGGAAACTCCCGCTTTTCAGGTTGCCCGCAGCATGGAGGAAAAGCGGCCGGATGGCAAGGAGGGCGTCCTGCTGTTTTCGCTTCGGTCACGGCACGGAATGAAAAACCCCGGCCGCTGGGCGGCCGGGGTCCGAAGCGCCATGCCGCGTTTGCGGCCCGTCAGTTGCCCATGAGCCAGTTCATGGGGGCGATGGACAGCTTGGGGAAGAAGAGGAGCAGGAAGAGCATCCCGATCTCCACCAGGAGGAAGGGAATGAGATGCTTGACCAGGTCCACGATCTTGATGTTGCCCACGCCGCAGACAACATAGAGCACCGTGCCCACCGGAGGCGTGATGACGCCGATGCCCAGGTTGAGGATGAAGAGCAGGCCGAAGTAGTAGGGGTCGATGCCGGCCTGCTGGATCATGGGGAAGAACACCGGCGCGAAGATCAGGATGTTGGGCGTGAGGTCCATGACCATGCCGATGAGGAACAGGAACACATTGATGCACAAGAGGAGCAGGATGGGCGAATCCATCAGCGGCTCGAAGAGCGAACCCATCTGCTGCGGGATGTCGGCCGAGGTGATGAAGTAGCCCACGGCCGAGGCCGTGGCCACGATAAGCATGACCACGGAGGTGGTGCGGGCCGCCGCCGCGCTCACCCTGAGCAACTGCTTGATGGTCAGTTCGCGGTAGTAGAGCACGCAGACCACGATGGCGTAGACCGAGGCGAAAGCGCCGCCTTCCGTGGGGGTGAAGATGCCGAAGCGGATGCCGCCGAGCAGCAGCACCGGCATGAGGAAGGCCGGGGTGGAATCGAGGATGATCTTGATCTTTTCCTGGCGGGTGAAGCTGATGGTCTCGTTGTAGCCGTCGATGCGCACGATGAAGAACCACACGGCCATGAGCGCGAGACCGATGAAGATGCCCGGGAAGAGGCCGATCATGAACAGCTTGGTGATGGACAGGCCGCCCACGGTCGCGCCCAAAAGGATGAAGTTGGTGGAGGGCGGGATGATGGGGCCGAGGATGGCGCCGGAGGAAATGATGGCCCCGGCGCGGCCCGGCTTGTAGCCCACTTCCTTCATCATGGGGAGCAGCAGCGAGCCGAGCGCCGCCGCCTCGCCCACGGAGCTGCCCATGAGGCCGGCGAAGATGATGCTCGAAACGACGGCCGCGTAGCCAAGGCCGCCCCGCACCCGGCCCATCATCAACTGGGCGAGCTGCACCACGCGCTGGGAAAGGCCGCCCGCGGCCATGATTTCGCCCGCGAAGACGAAGAAGGGGATGGCCATGAGCGGGTAGTTGTTGGCGCCGTCCAGCATGGTGGTGGCGATGATGATCGGGTCAAAAAAGCCCGAATAGGCCATGAGCACCAGGGCGCAGATAATGAGCACCAGGCAGATGGGGATGCCGAAGGCGAGGAAAAGGAAGAGCGTCAAAAGAAAGATGAAAAGTTCCATATCTTCCCCCTACGCCTTCTTGAATTCGGAAACTGGGCGCTTCAGGAGCGCGATAAAGTCCCGGAACTGGATGACAAGCGCCGCGGCCGCCATGATGGGCAGCGTGCCGTAAATGAAGGTCATGTTTACGCCCGTGGAGACCGAGAGCTGGTCATAGGTGCTCATGACGTACTCAACGCCGCCCCAGAGCAGGATGGCCATGACCACCATGCCGATGATGCTGGCGATGACCTCGATGGTTTTCCGCGAAACGCCGTGGAGCATGTCCACAAACATGTCCACCGCAATGTGCTTCCTGCGGTAAAACGCTTCAATGGAACCGAAAAACGTGATGTAGATGAAGAGGAACCTGGCCCACTCCTCGCTTGGGGGATAGCTGGATGAGAACAGGTAGCGCAACATGGCGTTGTAGAACACGAGGCCGATCATGCCAAGAAAGATAACGGCGCAAAAGATCTGAAAGAGAAATTCACCAACGGTATCCTGGTGGGGGGCGGGTTCCGCCTCCGGCACGGTGTCCAGCACCTGTGCGTATTCGGCCGGGTCTCTGGAATTGTCCAGATGTTCCTTGTCGGGCTGTGTTGGCATAATGACCTCATCAACGGATGACCGGGGGATGACCGGGATTGGTGGATGAAGCGGAAATCTCCGCCAGGGCATCTGGGCGGTGAGCCGTGCCGGGCCAGGGCAAACGCCGCAAAGCGGGGCCCCATGCGTCATGCACGGGGCCCCTGGCAGATGGCTACCTACTTCGCGTAGCGCTTGGCGCTCTCAAGGATTTCCTTGGCGTTGGGCACATGCTGCTTGCTGTTCGGGTCGGTGAACAGGGTCCAGCTCCGCTCGCCGGCTTCGGTCATGTACTTCTTGAGCTCAGGCGTGGGCTCGGAGATCTTGCCCTTGCCGGCGGTGATCTTCTTCTCGGCGTCCTGGTCGGCCTGAACCATCAGCTTCCACACGTCCTCGGCGGCCATTTCGGCGGCCTCGTCGAACCACTTGCGGTCCTGCTCGGGCAGGTTCTTGTAGAACTTGTCATTGATGAACAGGGAGTGGAGCACGAGGATGTGGCCGGTCTTGGTCACTTCGGGGGCGTACTCGTACACGCCGGTGGAGGCGATGTCGCTCAGCGGGCTGTCGCCGCCGTCAATGGCGCCGGACTCGATGGAGGTCATCACTTCCGCGAAGGGCATGGGCTGGCCGGAGATGCCCGCTTCCTTGGCAAAGTTGGTGTAGAGCGGGATGTTGGGCACGCGCATCTTGAGGCCCTTGATGTCGTCGATGCTCTTCACCGGGTTCTTGGTGTAGAAGTGACGGAAGCCCAGCGGGAACACGTTCATGGTGCGCATACCGGACTTCTCGGCGAAGCCGTCGGTGATGAGCTTGAAGGTGTCGCCCTTCATGGCGCGGTGGGCGTGGTCGAGGTCTTCATACAGCATGGGCGTTTCCAGCATGGCCATGGCCGGATGGAACTTGGACATCTGGGTGCCCGTGGCGCACATCTGGATGGTGCCGCGCTTGGTCTGGTCGATGTAGGAGTCTTCCTTGCCGAGCTGGCTGTTGGGGTAGACCTTCACTTCGTACTTGCCGTTGGAAAGTTTCTCCAGGTATTCACCGAATTTGTGCATACCCACGGTTTCCGGCTCGCCCTCGGGCTTCATGCCCGCGATCTTGATGACCGTCTTGGCCTCGGCCGAAGGGGCGATGGAGAGCGCGAGCCCGCAGAAAAGGCCCAGCGCCACGCACATGGCGACAATGCGTTTCATCAGAAATCCTCCTTTGATGGTGAACCCGGCTGGGGAGCCCCGATACCGCCACGCATCAACCGGGGGATGCGATGGGCGGGACGAGGCCAAGGCATCACCGGATGCGCCGGTGACGCCCTGCCGCGCCGGGACGGATCGAAGATCCGTGGAGCTATCGCTTGCGACCAATTTACTTGACGTGGCGGATAAAATTCAATGCTTTTTTTGAGAAAATTTTTTGACGCCGCCGCGGCGGCCGCTTCCGAGCCCTGCGCTGAAAAATTGGGGCGGGAAAGCTGGCCAAGAGAGTGGCTTGACGAATCCTTTGCGCCGGACTAGAAAAACTGCTGTGCCGGGATGGTGGAATTGGTAGACGCAGCGGACTCAAAATCCGCCGGGTTCACGCCCTTGCGAGTTCAAGTCTCGCTCCCGGTA
>CAMWTD010000009.1 GCA_947177085.1 uncultured Desulfovibrio sp. | reverse complement strand
ATCCTGATGTGGACCATGAGTATATGCAAACAATTTCATCGAGTTCCATCCACTATTGGCAAGGAAACACGGAAACGAAGCCCGGCGATATAGTCCTGATGTATGAGCTTGCGCCGTACAGCCACATCAGCAGCATCTGGAGAGCGGTGAGCCCCGGGTATGATGATCCCTTCAGGTTCTGGCCAGGCGTGGTCTGGCTCGGCCAGCCCGTGACCATTCCTCCCGTTTCCCTTGATGAATTGAAGGCCGACCCCGTCTGGTCGCAAAAGGGGCTCGTCAAGGCCAATATGCAAGGGGTTTCCGGCCGCGGCTGTTCACGTGAAGAATATGCCGCGTTGCTCAACATCTTGCGGCAGAAAGGCTTTGATATCTCCACGCTTCCAGCCTTGCCCGAATTCGCGGGCGGACCGGATATTCCCCTCACCTGCGAGCGGGACGTGGAAAAATATCTTTTGGAACCGTTTTTGCGGCGACTGGGCCTCACGGAAAAGGATTGGCTGCGCCAGATGCCCCTGCGCATGGGCAGGGGCGTCCGCTATTATCCGGACTATGTCATCCATGCCGAGCCGGAGCGCGGCAACGAAAAGGGCGCTTTCGTCTGTGAGGCGAAGTTCAGGATTTCCAGTGAAAAGCGGCTTAAAGAGGATTTTTATCAGGCGAAGTCCTATGCCCTGCGCCTCGAATGCAGCGGCCTTCTGCTGGCGAGCTGCGAAGGGATTTGGCTTTCTTTCGCCCGGGATGACTATGATTTTGGGAAAGTGGAGTTTATGGACTGGCGGGCGCTGGCCGACCCGGACGTATTGCGCCGAGCAAGACGCCAATTTGATGCTGTATTAAAGAAAAAGCGCAGGCGCTAACGGCATCGCGGGCCTGCGCATAAAACGCGTACACGGGCAGGAAAGCCCCCCGGGGTTGGGCGAGAGCAGGAAATCAACCCTGACGCGCCTTCCCGCTGTCGCCGCTCACTCCGTTCCCGGCGCGGCGCAGAGTTGCCCGCAGGCCGCGGCGATGTCCTGTCCCTTGCTCTTGCGCACGATGGCCGTGATGTTGCGATCCCAAAGGGCGCGCTCGAAGGCGAGCACGCGCTCCTCGCTCGGGGCGCGCCACGGCGCGCCGGGCCACGGATTGAACACGATGAGGTTGAGCTTGCCGCGCACGCGGCCCACGAGCCGCGCCAGTTCGGCCGCGTGTTCCGGGCCGTCGTTAACGCCGCCGAGGAGCAGGTATTCAAAGGTGATGCGTTCGCGAGTCTTGAGCGGGTAGGCCGCCAGCGCCCCCATGAGCTCGTCAAGCGGCCAGCGCGCGGCCCGGGGCATGAGTTTCTCCCGCAGGGCCTGGTTGGGCGCGTGCAGGGAAACGGCCAGATAGGCGAGCCCGCTTTCGCCGAGCTCGCGCAGGCCCTCGCGGATGCCGCAGGTGGAGACCGTGATGCGGCGCGGCGAGAAATTGAGCCCGCGGTCGTCGTTGAGGCTTGTGAGCGCGTCCTTCACCGCGCCCCAGTTGAGCAGGGGCTCGCCCATGCCCATGAAGACGAGGTTGCGCAAGACCGGCCAGTCCGGCCGCGTGTCCCCGAGGTGGTCGCGCGCCGCCAGCACCTGGCCCAATATCTCGCCCATGCTCAGGTTGCGGGTGAAGCCCATGCCGCCGGTGGCGCAGAAGGTGCAGGCCATGGGGCAGCCCACCTGCGAGGAAAGGCACTGGCTCCAGCGGCGGTTGCCGTCGCGTCCCTCCGAGGGGATGAGCACGCTTTCCACGAGCGCGCCGTCCTCCATGCGCAGGAGGAACTTCACCGTGCCGTCGGAGCTTTCCTGTTTTTGCGCCACCTCGGGCCAGCGGATGCGGGCCGCCCCGGCAAGGCGCGCGCGGGTCGCGCGCGATATGTTGCTCATGCCCTCGAAATCGCGGGCCATCCTGCGCCACAGCCACTGCCAGAGCTGCACGGCGCGGAATTTTGGCTCGCCGAGCTCGTCGCGCATCCATTCGGTGAGCGCGGGCAGGGTGAAGTCCAGCAGGTTGGGGCGCGGGTCCGGGGCGGAGCTCATGGCCCGGTTTAAGCATCCGCCGGCGCGCTTGTCAAATGCGGGCTTCCCGCGCGGGCCCGGGCATAAGCCCGCAACGCCCGGAAAAGCCTGCCGGCGGCTTTACAGCAGCCGGATTTTCCGGTATGAAAGGTCTCCCGCAACTTATATCACCATAACTTGATATGCAGATATTCACCGACCCGCAAGCCTTGGCGGCGCAATGCCGGGCGTGGCACGCCGCCGGCGACGACATCGCCCTGGTTCCGACCATGGGCTATTACCACGCCGGCCACGAGGACCTCATGACCTGCGCGCGGGGGCTTGCCAAGCGGCTCGTGGTGAGCCTCTTTGTCAACCCCACGCAGTTCGGCCCCAACGAGGACCTCGCCGCCTATCCGCGCGACGCCGAGCGCGACACCGCCATCGCGGCCGCCCACGGGGCGGACGCGCTCTTCATGCCCGAGCCCGGGGCCATGTACGCGCCCGACCACGCCACCTGGGTGGAAGTGCCCCAGCTTGCCAAGGGACTTTGCGGCGCGAGCCGGCCCATCCATTTTCGCGGGGTGTGCACGGTGGTGCTGAAGCTCCTGCTGCTCACCGGCGCGGACGTGGCCGTGTTCGGCGAGAAGGACTGGCAGCAGCAGGCCATCATCCGGCGCATGGTGCGCGACCTCAACGTGCCCGTGCGCATTGTGGCCCGGCCCACCACGCGCGAGGCGGACGGCCTTGCCATGTCCTCGCGCAATGTCTATCTCACGCCGGGCGAGCGCGCGGCGGCCCCGCAGATCCGGGCGGCCCTGCTGGCGGCGCGCGAGGCCGCGGCCGACGGCGAGACCGACGTCGCCCGCCTGCGCGAGCTGGTGCTGCGTCACTGGCGGGAGCATCTTCCCGGCGGGGAAGTGGACTATCTCGAAATCGTGCACCCCGAATCGCTGGAACCGCTCGAAAGCGCGGACGGCCCGGCGCTCATGGCCTGCGCCGTCAGGCTCGGCAAGGCGCGGCTCATCGACAACATCCTGCTCAGGTCATAAGCGCCGCACGTGGGCGGCTGACGCAAAAGGAGAACGCCATGAAAAACGCGAAAAACAAGGGCAAATACTATTTCACGTCCGAATCCGTCACCGAGGGCCATCCGGACAAGGTGGCCGACCAGATTTCCGACGCGGTGCTCGACACCCTGCTCGCGCAGGACGCGGACGCGCACGTGGCCTGCGAGACCCTCGTGACCACTGGCATGGCCGTCATCGCCGGCGAGATCAGCACGCGCGGCTATGCGGATCTCCCCAAGGTGGTGCGCGAGACCATCAAGAACATCGGCTACAACAGTTCTGACATGGGCTTTGACTGGCAGACCTGCGCGGTCATCTCCTCCATCGACCACCAGTCGCCGGACATCGCCCAGGGCGTCTTGCGCGCGAGCCCGGAGGAGCAGGGCGCGGGCGACCAGGGCATGATGTTCGGCTACGCCATCAACGAGACGCCCACCCTCATGCCGGCCCCCATCTACTGGGCGCACCAGCTTTCGCAGCAGCTCGCGCGGGTGCGCAAGGACGGCATCGTGGACTTCTTCCGGCCTGACGGCAAGACCCAGGTGTCCTTCGAGTACCAGGACGGCAAGCCCGTGCGCATCAACAATGTGGTGGTGTCCACGCAGCACGCGGCCGACGTGGGCCAGGCCGAGGTGGCCGAGGCCGTGAAAGAGCACGTCATCCGGCCCATCCTCGGCGACTCGGGCTATTTTGACGAAAAGGACTGCGAGATCTTCATCAACACCACCGGCCGCTTCGTGGTGGGGGGCCCCATGGGCGACTGCGGCCTCACCGGGCGCAAGATCATCCAGGACACCTACGGCGGCAGCGGCCACCACGGCGGCGGGGCCTTCTCCGGCAAGGACCCCTCCAAGGTCGACCGCTCCGGCGCCTACATGGGCCGCTATATCGCCAAGAACGTGGTGGCGGCCGGCCTGGCCCCGGAATGCGAGGTGCAGATCGCCTACTGCATCGGCGTGGCCGACCCGGTGAGCGTGCTCGTCTCCTCGCGCGGCACGAGCGACATCCCGGACGAGGTGCTGACAAAGGCCGTGCGCGAGGTCTTTGACCTGCGGCCCTACTTCATCAGCAAGCGCCTCGACCTCAAGCGGCCCATCTACAGCAAGACTTCCTGCTACGGGCACTTCGGCCGCGAACTTCCCGAATTCACCTGGGAAAAGACGGACGCCGTGGCGGATTTGCGCACGGCGGCCAAGGTGTAGGGCGAGCGAAGTCTCGCGGATTTCATAAGTCCGCACAAAAGGCGGCGCATCCCGGCAGGGCTGCGCCGCCTTTTTGGGTGGAAGCGGGGCCAAAAGCAAAGGGGCCTATTGGACGCCGCCGTCGCTATCCTTCGGGGACGCCGTCGCCTCCACGTCCACCACTTCCGGCAGGGCGGCAGGTGCGCCCGGCGGCAGGCCCGGCGCGGGCGAGCCATCCGCGCCGGTGGGCGGCAGGGCCACGCAGGACTTGTCCATGAGCACCATGCCCGTGCGTTCCAGCACTTCGCGGCGGTAGGCGTATTCCTGCTCCATGCGGCGCTGGCGGTAGACGAACCAGGCATGGCCCAGGAAGCACACGGCGAGGAGGGCCGCCGCGCTGCCAGCGAGCCAGGGGATATAGGGGATGAGCGCCACGCCCGCGCGGCCGAGCGCCGAGAGCGCGCCCTCGGCGAAAAAGAGCACGGCCCCGAGCAGCAAAATGCCCAACAGCACCACAAGGGTGGGCGCGTTGCGCACCATGGCGTAGAAGCGGCGCAAGCCTTCGGGCAGATTGTCCTGACCGGAGCCGGAGCTTTCCTGTCCGGGAGCGGCCTCTCCGGCCTGCGCTTCCTCGCGCGTGAGCGCGCGCGAGAGCCATGTCCCGGCAAGGTGGACGACGAGCAGCAGGCCCACCGGGGCGAGCACCGCCGCGAGGCACCAGGCGAGCCAGGGGAAGCGCGCCACGGGCGGGCCGCCCGTTGTTTCCGGCGCGGCATGCATGATGCCGTAAAAAAAGGCCACCCCGCCCACCACGAGCTCCAGAAAAAACACCGCGATGAGCAGGTAGAAAAGGGCGTCCTTGTGTTCCCCGGCGTACCAGGGGACAGTGGGGGATGCCTTGGGTCGGGCGTCCTTGCGGCCGCCGCCCCGGGAGGGCTTGGCCTCAGGCACGGTCGCCGGCCCCGCTGTCCGTCCCCGCAGGGGGAGTGCCTTCCGCCGTGGTCTCCGCCTGCCCGGTCGCCCCCTTGGCCGCCAGCGCGCCAAGCCCCTCGTGCGGCTTGATGATCTTTGTCACGGCCGCCACCATGCCGGCAGCGTCGGCAAGATTGGCGGGGATGATGAGGCTGTTGCCCTTTTGCGCGAGACGGCCAAATTCGGCGATCCACGCCTCGGCCACGCGCAGTTGCGCGGCCGCCACGGCGTCGCCGCCGAGCTCGCGCCCCACGATGTCAAGCGCCTCGGCCGTGGCCTCGGCCACCTTGCGGATCTGCGCGGCCTCGCCGTCGGCCTGGTTGATGAGCGCCTGCTTCTGGCCCTCGGACTGGGCGATGGCCGCCTGCTTCTGGCCCTCGGCGAGATTGATGCGCGACTGCATGTCGCCTTCGGAAAGCGCGATGGCGGCACGCTTTTCCCGCTCGGCGCGCATCTGCTTTTCCATGGCTTCCATGACGTTGCGGGGCGGCGTGATGTCGCGGATCTCGTAGCGCAGCACCTTGACGCCCCAGGGCGCGGTGGCCGAATCCAGCGCCTCCACCACTTCCTGGTTGATGCGCGTGCGTTCCTCAAAAGTCTTGTCGAGCACCAGCGTGCCGATGACCGAGCGCAGCGAGGTCTGGGCGAGCTGGATGGCCCCCCATTCGTAGTCGGAGATGCCGTAGGCCGACTTTTCCGGCGTGATGACCTGGAGGTAGAGCACGCCGTCGATGTCCACGGTCACGTTGTCGCGGGTGATGCAGGTCTGCTTGGGCACGTCCAGCACCTGCTCCTTGAGGCTGCGGCGGTAGGCCACCACGTCCACGAAGGGCACAAGCAGGTGGAAGCCCGCATAGAGCACCTTGTGGAACTTGCCGAGCCGCTCCACCACATAGGCCGACTGGTTGGGAACCACCACCGCGCTCTTGACGAGGACGACGATGACGAGCGCCGCCAGCAGCACGAGCCAGCCATAACCGAGAAGGGCGTCCATACATCAGTCCTTTTAATGAGCCTTATGAGGCCGTGGGCCGCTTTGGTCGTCCTGCGCAAGCGGCTCCACACGCAGGACGAGCGAATCCTCGGGCATGGCGCCGAGGACGCGCACCTCGCGGCCCTCGGGGATGTAGACGGGCGCCACGGCGCGCCAGAAGCTGCCGTCGATGCGCACCTCGCCGCGGCCGTCCGGCCGGACGGGCCTGCTCACCCGGCCGGTGTGCCCGGCCAGCGGATGCGGCGGCGCGGCCTCGGAACTGCCGCCGTAGTCGTGCGGGTCGGTGGCGGCTTCGGCGCGGCCCCCGAACACGTGGCGGAAGCGCCGCCTGAGCAGCCGAAGGGCGAGCAGCGAGGCCGCGATGAAGAGCACGATCTGCCACGCCGGCGCAAGCCCCAGGAGGGCGGCGCAGGCCGTCACCCAGGCGCCGATGCCGAAAAAGCCGAGCACCAGGGTGGGGTTGACGAGCTCCACCGCCAGGAAGGCCACGCCCAGTAAGAACCAGATCAGGGGCAGGCTCATGCCGCTTTCCCGCCGCTACTGGTGCGGCGTGGTGCCCGGGGCCGGCCCTCGGGGGGCCGTGTCGTCAGCGCCGGGCGCGGGGGCCTGCTCAAGGTCGATGATCCGGCCCTCGAGCCAGACATAGGCCTCGATCTCGTCGCCCTCCTCGGGCGCATAGTCCCCGAGCGCGAATTTCGACGCATAGAGCGCGAGGCGCAAGGGCGCGCGGTCCTCGAAGGGGAAATTCAGGTAGAGGGCCTTGACGTCCATCTTTTCCAGCCGGAAGTCCTCCACCCGCTCCACCACGTTGCGCACCTGGTACTCGCCGAAACGACGCCCGGGCATGATGCAGCGCTTGCCCGCCATGGGGATCTTGAGCGGCGGCACGTCGAGGCGCGAGGCTCCGGGGTGCTCCTCGAGCCACGCGGCCGCATGGGCCTCGTACTGCGGGCCCTGGGTGATGGTGAGCTCGTCAAGAAGCGCCTTGCGGATGCCGAGCGCCAGGCCCGCAAGCCAGAAGGTGTGCGTGATGCCGGGGGTGAGGTCGTCCTTGTCGCGGCCGTAGAGCGGGTCGAAGAACCACATGGGGTTCTCGCCCTCCATCATGGTCACGGCCACGTCCGCGCCCAGGCCCTCGGCCCGGGGCTCGACGGCTTCCACCTCAAGGTCGTTGGGCAGGCCCTCCAGCAGGGGCACGGCCGTCACCGGGGTGAGCTTGCCGCCCTCCTCCCCGGCCACGAGCACGGCCGCGCGCACGGGCTGGTCCTGCGGCCAGGCCATGAGCACATGCTCGCGCCCGCCGCGCTTCCACTGCCACGGGGGGCGCGTGCCGCCTTCCTTGAGCACTGTGGCCACCACCTGCGGCATGATGGCCGCCGGGTTCTGCCCGGTGAGCGCCACCCAGGCGTCGCCCAGGCCCTCGGCATGGACGCGGTCCGCGCCGGGCTTCGGCGCCTTCTGTTCAGGAGCCCCCGCGTCCTTTTGCTGCGTCGTATCTTCCGCCGTGGCGGCCTTGGCCTTTTTCTTCTTTCCGAACATGCCTGTCCTCCGGCCACTCCCCACGGCCCCGAGAGGTTCGCGGGGCCGGGGGAGTGGCGTCAGCTACGCTAAAGGGGCCTAGCCCTGACGGCGCGGGCCGCGGTCGCCGCCCCGGTCGCCGCCGCCGTGGCGCGGGCCCCGGTTGCGGTCGCCGCCTTCGCGGCGCGGGGGCCGGGCGGTCTCCTCCGGGTTCCAGGGATGGCCCTGCTCCTCGAGGAGTACGGCCTTGCGGCTGGCGCGGATGCGGTCGCCGTTGATCTCGATCACCTTGACGAGCATGTCCTCGCCGATGCGGGCCACGTCGCCGGGCTGCTCCACACGGCCGATGTCGAGCTGCGACACGTGGACGAGCGCCTCCACATTGGGCAGCACCTCCACGATGGCGCCGATGTCCATGACCTTGCGCACCTTGGCGAGGTAGTTCTTGCCCAGGTCCGGCCGCTGGTCGTAGTAGGAGACCATCTCCCGCGCCTTTTCCAGCGCCTCGGCCGTGGGCGCGAAGATAGAGACGCGGCCAGAGTCCTCGATGTCCACCGAGGCCCCGGTGGCCGTGGTGATGGCCTTGATGTTCTTGCCGCCGGGGCCGATGATCAGCCGGATGATGTCCGGGTTGACGAAGATCTCGGCGTGCTGCGGCGCATAGCGCGAGAGCTCCTTGCGGGGCTCGGCGATGGCCTTGGCCATTTCGCCGAGGATGTGCAGCCGCCCCTCGCGCGCCTGGCGCATGGCCGCGCGCATGATGTCCGTGGTGAGGCCGGTGATCTTGATGTCCATCTGCACGCCGGTCACGCCCTCGGCCGTGCCCGCGATCTTGAAGTCCATGTCGCCGAGCGCGTCCTCGTCGCCCAGGATGTCGGTGAGCACGATGAAGCGGTCGCCCTCCTTGATGAGGCCCATGGCCACGCCGGCCACCGGCGCGGAAACGGGCACGCCCGCGTCCATGAGCGCGAGCGACCCGCCGCACACGGCCGCCATGGACGAGGAGCCGTTGGACTCCATGGTCTCGGCCACCACGCGCAGGGTGAAGGGGAAGTCCGTATCCGGGGGCAGGATGGGCCGAAGCGAGCGCTCCGCCAGCGCCCCGTGGCCGATCTCGCGGCGCGAGAGGCGCACGGGCTTGACCTCGCCCACGCAATAGGGCGGGAAGTTGTAGTGCAGCATGAAGCGCTTGGTCACGTCGCCGGTGAGCGAGTCCATGCGCTGCTCGTCCGTGGAGGAGCCGAGCGTGGTCACGACCATGGACTTGGTCTCGCCGCGCCTGAACAGCGCCGAGCCGTGGGCGCGCGGCAGCACCCCGGTCTGGATCTGGATGGGGCGCACGCTTTTCACGTCGCGGCCGTCGATGCGCGTGCCCTCCTTGACGATGCGCCCGCGCACGAGCCGCTTCTCGAGGTCGCCCAGCATGTCGGGCACGGCCTTGAGCGCGGCCTCGTTTTCCGCCCAGGCCGGGTCGTCGGCGAGCGCCGTGAGCACGGCGGTCTTGACGGCCTTGCGCGCCTCCTTGCGGGCCAGCTTTTCGGGCACGCGCAGGGCGTCGTCCAGCCCGGCGGCAAGGGCCAGCTCCTCCACGCGCGCGGCGAGCTTGGGGTCGTCCTCATGCGGGGTGAAGTCCATCTTGGGCTTGCCGCAGAGCTCGGCGAGCTTGTACTGGGCGTCGATGAGCGGCTGGATCTCCTTGCGGCCCCATTCCAGGGCCTCGATGATATCGTCCTCGGGCACGAAATGCGCCTCGCCCTCCACCATGGTGAGCGCGTCGCGCGAGGCCGCGAACACGAGGTTGATGTCGCTCTGTTCCTGCTCGGAAATGGTGGGGTTGAGCACGAAGCGGCCGTTGATGCGCCCGATGCGGCCGCCGGCCACGGGCCCGGCGAAGGGCAGCCGCGACACCATGAGCGCGGCCGACGCGCCGGTGATGGCGAGCACGTCGGAATCGTTCTCCTGGTCGGCGGAGATGACGGTGGCGAGCACCTGCACGTCCTCATTGAGGCCCTTGGGGAAGAGCGGACGGATGGGCCGGTCGATGAGCCTCGAGACCAGAGTCTCGCGCTCGGAGGGGCGGCCGATCTCGCGGCGGAAGAAGCTCCCGGGGATGCGCCCGGCGGCGTACATTTTTTCGGAATATTCCACGGTCAGCGGGAAGAAGCCCTTGTCGAACTCGAGCGGCTGCGAGCACACGGTGACGAGCACCACCGTGCCGCCGCACTGCACCCACACAGCGCCGTCCGCCTGGTTGGCGAGGCGGCCGCATTCGAGGATGACTTCCTTGCCGCCCACCTCGGCCGTGACGCGCGTGGGTTCAAAAATATCCTGTGCCATACATTCCTCATGGGTGAAGGGGATTCCGGGAAAAGCGGGCAGCCGTGCGCGGGCTTGTGGGCGCGCCCCTGCCTGATTTTCCCGGACCCCCCTTCTGCGTTTGCGCCCCTCCCGGGGCGTGATCCCCGCCAATGCGCCCGCGGGCGCTCCTTCCGGGCGGGAAAAGCGGAAGCCCGGCCTCACGGAAGCGGGGCCGGTCCATACGCCAAGGGGGAGCCTTGCGCCCCCCCTTGGCAGTTCTTCCATGATAAAAACGAAAGCCTACTTGCGCAAGCCCAGTTTTTCGATAAGCGCGCGATAGCGCTGAATATCCTTTTTCTTCAGATAATTGAGTATTTTGCGCCGATGACCCACCAGCTTGAGCAGGCCCGTGCGCGAGTGAAAGTCCTTCTTGTGCACCTTGAAGTGCCCGGTGAGGCCCTCGATGCGCGCGGTGAGCAGGGCCACCTGCACCTCCGGGGAGCCGGTGTCGCCCTCGTGCTTGGCGTGGGCGTCAATGACAGCCTTTTTCTGTTCGGCATCCATGACCACAGCGATTCTCCTTTCAGGAAGGGTTGATGATGCGCCATCCCCCGCAAGCCACTTTTCGCAGAGCCCCTGCCCCTACCACAGGCCCCGTGCCACGGCCCACGCGTCCCCGAGGGGCGTTGCCTCGCGCCGCGCGAGGGCGAGCGCCGCGCCGTCCGCCGCGCAGAGCAGGGCATGCGCCGCGTCCCGGGCGCCTTCGCCGCTTGCGGCTACCGCGCTCACCGGGAGCGCCGCGCCGTTGCGCACCCGGCGTTCCTGCTCCCGCGTGAGCAGGAGCCGGGGCCAGGCGGGCAGCGCCTCGGCCAGCGGCCGCACCCGTGCCGCCAAAAGGGCCGGGTCGGCCACAAGGGCGTCGAGCCCCGTGGCTTCGTCGAGCCCGAAGGGGTGGCTGTACTCCCGGACCAGTTCCGTGAGCACGGCCCCGCAGCCCAA
The DNA here is from genome assembly GCA_947177085.1 of uncultured Desulfovibrio sp. Classification (GTDB taxonomy): domain Bacteria; phylum Desulfobacterota; class Desulfovibrionia; order Desulfovibrionales; family Desulfovibrionaceae; genus Desulfovibrio. The sequence continues at coordinate 9,435 of CAMWTD010000009.1, read as the reverse complement.
GCGCATCCCCAAGCTGTGGGCCAGGGAGCGAACATAGGTGCCGGAGCCGCACGCGACCCGGAAGCGCACAAACGGCAGGTCCACCTCGAGCACTGCCGCCTGTGAAATTTTTACGGCCTTGGTCTTGGCCGGGGCCGTCTTCCCCCGCCGCGCCAGGCGATAGAGGGGCTGCCCCTCGTGCTTGGCCGCCGAATAGGGGGGCACGGGCTGCTCGGTGAGGGCCGACCACGAGGCGATGTCCCGCGCCACGGCCTCCGCGTCCACATGCTGCCACGGGGCCTCGGCGAGGATTTCGCCCTGGCAGTCCCAGGTGTCCGTGGTCTGCCCCAGGCGCAGGCAGCCCCGATAGACCTTGCCGCCGCCCTCCATGAGAAAGGAGGAGAGCTTGGTCGCCTGCCCGAGCAGGATGAGCAAGACGCCCGAAGCCAGCGGGTCCAGCGTGCCCGCATGGCCGATCTTCTTCTGCCCCAGGCGCTTGAGCGCCGCCACGCAACGGGCCGACGTGGGCCCGGTGGGCTTGTCCAGCACCACCACGCCGTCCAGTTGCGGCAAGGGCGGCGAGGGGCGGTCGTGCTGCTGCGTCATGGTTTCCGTGCCCTGTGGCGGCTCCCCGTGCGGGAGCAACTGACGCTCATAAACCGGCCCGCGCGGAAAGTCAAAGTTTTCTTGGCTTCACGGGCGTTCTGCCGCCCGCATTGACCCTGTAGCCGCCACGAGTTAGGGTGGCTACACGAGAGGAGCCGTTATGACGACACATCCCCCGACGAGCCCGATCAGTATCCGTCTGCCCGCAGGGCTGAAGGCCCGTGTGCAGCACCTCGCCGCCGCGCGCCAGCGTTCCGCCAATGCCCTTCTGGTGCAGGCGGTCGCCGCATTTGTGGAGCGGGAGGAACAACGCGAAGCCTTGCGGCAGGAATGCAGGGCCGCGCATGAGCACTACCTGCGGACCGGGCTGCACGTCACCCAGGCGGAAGTGAAGGACTGGGTCTCCCGCCTGCGGGAGGACAGCGACGCGGCGCTCCCCATATGCCATATCTAGTCCATTGGACGGCCAATGCCCTGGCCGGGCTTGCGCGCGTCCGCGATTTTCTGGCCGCGGCGGACCCCGGCGCGGCGGAGAAGGCCCTCGACGTCATAATCGCCGCCACGGACATCCTGCACGAGTTTCCCCATGCGGGACGCCCCGCCGATGACCTTGAGCCGGACTACCGCGAAGTGCTTATCCCTTTCGGCGTGTCGGGCTATACCCTTGTATATGAACTCAGGGGCCATACGGTGGTCATCCTCGCTCTCAAGCATCAGCGCGAGGCCGGCTATCTCGACTGAGCGCGCTCTCCCCGATTTATTCCTGCTCCCGCAACGCCAGCTCGGCCAGCGCGTTGACGCAGGAGGCGGCCGCCGCCGAGCCGCCCTTGCGCCCGAGCAGGGTGAAGTGGGGCCACGGGCTTTGCGCCAGCAGTTCCTTGGATTGCGCCGCGTTCACAAAGCCCACGGGCATGCCCACGATGAGCGCCGGGCCGGCCTCGGCGGGCCTGCCCTCCAGTTCTTCCAGCAACGCCAGGAGCGCCGTGGGCGCGTTGCCGATGAGCACGATGGCCCCGGCGAGACGGTCCGCGATCATGCGGATGCCCGCGGCGGCCCTGGTGACGCCCCGCGCCCTCGCCGCCTCGCCCACGCCGGCAAGGCCCATGAGCGGCAACACCGGGACGCCCAGACGGTCCATGCGCCGCGCCGGCAGGCCGGCCGCTGCCATGCGCGTGTCCGTGAACACGGGCTTTCCGGCGCGGAGGGCGGCCACGCCGCGCTCAAGGGCGCATTGGCCGAGGCGTAGGTCCGGCAGGATGGCCGTGTCCCCGAGGGCGTGGATGCAGCGGCGCGCCACCTCCCAGAGCGGCCCGGCAAAGGGGCGCGGCTCGGGGAGCTCGGCGTCGATGATGGCGAAGGAACGGGCCTCGATGGCCTCGGGCGTGACGGCGGGGTCAAGGGTCACGGGCATGGCAACTCCGGGCGCGGGCCAGGGGCGGAGGGTGACGCGGGGTGCGCGGCCGCGCGCGTGAGCGCGAGCCACGCTTTCCAGAAGCGGCGGCTGCCTTCGGGATAGAGATGCAGCCACGAACCGGCCACGCGGCCGAGCCGGCAGCCCTCGGTTCCGCGCGACATGCCGGCCGCGTCGGTCACGCGCCAGAGCGGCGCGCACGACCGGGGAAGCTCCGGAGAACTCAGGCGCGCGTAGTGGAATTCATGGCCGCGCACAAGGAGCGGGCTCTTTCCTTCCGGGAGCCAGCCGGGCAGAGGCGCGGCCTCGCGGTAGCCGAGCGCTGCCAGCCGGTCGCCCATCTGGCAGGCCAGCGGCAAAAGCCCGGCGAGGGCATGGCGGCGGCCGCCGGCCTCCAGTTCCCGCATGAGGTAGATATACCCGCCGCATTCGCCATAGACGGGTAGGCCCCGGGCGGCGAGGCCGCGCAGGGCCGCGAGCATGGGCCCGTTGGCGGCGAGCGCCCCGGCGTGGAGCTCGGGATAGCCGCCGGGAAAGTACAGGCCCGCGCAGCCCTCGGGCGGCGCGGCGTCCGCAAGCGGCGAAAAAAAGACCGGTTCCGCGCCGAGCTCCGCCAACAGGGCCGGGAGATCCGCATAGCAGAAGCTGAAGGCCGCGTCCCGGGCGATGCCGATGCGCGGGCGTCCCGTATGGCGGCCAGCCCTGCGTGCCCGGCAGGGAAAAAAGGCGGTATCGGCGTGGGCAGGGGCCTTGGTCGTCTCGTCTCCCGAGGCGCGGGCCGGAGCGGATGCGGAGAGGCCGAGCGCCCGGAGGGTGCCTTCCACGTCGCAATGCGCGGCGAACCAGCGGCCGATGCCGTCCAGATCCACACCGTCCAGCGCTTCGCGCGCTTCCACGAGGCCCAGATGCCGGTTTGCGAGCGTTGGCGCGCCGGCCCGGGGCAAGAAGCCGAGCAGGGGCAGCCTTTCCCGGCGCAGCACCGGCGCGAGCGCCTCGCGCAAGAGGCGCTCATGGCCCGCGCCGCCGGTGTGGGTGCAAATAACGCCCAGAAAGCGCGGCCTGCCCCCGCGCGGCTCATGCCGCAAAAAACCCTCGGCCAGCGCCGCCGCCGACTGGCCCATGCCGCGCGCATTGAGCAGCAGAAGTACCGGCAGTCCGAGCACACAGGCAAGCTGCGCGGCCCCGCCCGCGCCTGCCGGCCCCCCGTCATAGAGGCCCATGGCCCCTTCGACCACCCATATATCGGGGGCTTTTTCCCGCGCCGGGGCGAGGAGCCTTTGCCGCAGCCGGGCAAGCCCGGCCGGCGGGACGCGCGGACGCCCCCTGCCGCCGGGGCGGCACATCCAGGCGTCGAGATTGGCCGCCGGCGCGCCGCTCGCCTGGGCGAGGAAGGCGGTGTCGATGAAGTCCGGGCCGGTCTTGGCGGCGGCTACCGCAAGGCCAAGACCGCGCAGGGCGCGAATGAGGCCGAGCGCCGCCACGGTCTTGCCCGCGGAGCTTCCCGGGGCGGCCACCAGCAGCCCGGGCGGGAAGGGCCGCTTCATCGCGTCCGGAGCGCCTCGGTGATGACGGCCGCGTCTTCCGCCGGGCGCGCCCTGAGCCCCAGTTCGGCATTGCCGCCGGAGCAGACAAAACCCTGCGGGCCCAGTTCCACCGTGCCGCAGGAAAGCGCCTGCCCGTAGGGGAGCTGGTCGCGCATGTCGGCATGGTCCACGCGGCGCGGAAAGATGATGGGCACGGGCTGGCCGGAAAAATCCTCCATGATGAGATAGTTCATGGCGTGCCTCGGCTTGCGGCGCGCCGCTGGCGCAGGTATTCGCGCACGGCGCGGTTGTGTTCCTGGAGCGTGGCGGAGAACTGGTGCTCGCCGCCGTCGGTCTTGGCAACGAAGTAGAGATAGCCGTGCCGCTCCGGCCTGATGGCCGCGGCGAGCGCCGCCGTGCCGAAGGAGGCGATGGGCCCGGGCGGCAGCCCCGGCCGCTGGTAGGTATTGTAGGCGTTGGCCGCGTCGTCGAGCTGGCTGCGGCGCAAATTGCCGTCAAAAGAAGGCCCGAGGCCGTAGATGACCGTGGGGTCCGCCTGCAGCAGCATGCCCCGGCCGAGACGGTTCTCATACACCCCGGCCACGCGCGCCCGCTCCTCCGGGATGCCGGTCTCCTTTTCCACGATGGAGGCGAGCGTCACCCATTTTTTGAGCTCGGGGGCCGGGGGCCGCGCGGCCACGCCCTCGCGTCCCCCGCCCTCGGGCCAGAGCGGCGCGGCCTTGCGCCAGAAATTGTCGATCATCCGCCCGGCCACGGCGCGCGCCTGGGCCTTCGCGGCTACCGCTGCCGCTTCCCCGCCGGCGGCCTCGGCCGCCGGGTCCGGAGGCTTGAGCAGGTAGGTGTCCGGCATGAGGAAGCCCTCGGCCGTGGCGAAGGGGATGCCGTAATGCCTGAGAAATTCCGGGTCGCCTATGGCCTCGCGGAAGTCCTCGAAGCGGACAAGGCCCTCGCTTTCGAGCAGCCGCCCGGTCTGCCACCACGTCAGCCCCTCGGGCACGGTGACGCGCTGGAGCACTGGGCGGCCGTTGACGAGCGCCTCCAGCACCGCTTCCGGCTTTGCGCCGCCTTCAAGGGCGAAGCGCCCGGCCTGAAGGCGGTTTTCCAGCTTTTTCCAGCGCGCGAGCAGGACGAAGTTGCGCGCGCTGGTGATGAGGCCGCGCTTTTCGAGGTCGTCGGCGATCCTGTTGAGGTGCGCGCCCGGGTTGACGTCGAAGATGACCTGCTCGCCTGGCTTCCCGGCCGGCGTGTCGAGAAAGTCCCGCGCCTCGCGCCACACCCAGAAGACGGGCACGGCGGCCACGATGAGAACGATGATGATGAGCCGGAGCAGGGTCTTCATGCCAGCCTCCGCCGCTCCTCGGGTTCGGCCAGGAAGGAGGCGAGGATGCGCGCCGCGGCCTGCCTGTCGAGCACGGCGCGGGCCTTCCCGCGCGAGAGGCCGGCTTCGCGCAGGTCCCGCGCGGCCTCCTCGGAGGAAAGCAGCTCGGGCATGTAGTAGACGGGAAGCTCAAGCCGGCGCTTGAGGCGTCCGGTCACGTTGCGCACCTGGCGGGTGGTCAGGCTCTCGCCGCCGTCCATGAGCAGGGGTAGCCCCATGACCACGGCCCCGGCCCCTTCAGCCCGGATGCGCTCCGCCAGGGCGTCCAGCAGGGCCGAGCGCCCGGCATAGTCCGCGAGGCGGAAGGTGGCGAGCGGGAAGGCCACGCGCCCCTCGGGGTCGGAGACGGCGAGGCCCGTGCGGGCGAGGCCGTAGTCGATGCCGGCGTAGCGCACGCCCTAGAGCCCCATCTTTTCCCTGACGGCGTTCATGGTCGTGGCCGCGAAGGCCCGCGCGCGTTCGCCGCCGGCCGCGAGAATGTCCGTCACGGCCTTGTCGTCGAGCTTCGCCCGCCGTTCCTGAAGCGGCTCCAGAAAGGCGGCGAGATTCTTGAGGAAGATCTTCTTGCAGTCCACGCAGCCGAGCGTCGCCGAGGTACAGCCGCGCCGTATCTCCATCTGCTCCTCGGGGCTCGAGAGCAGCACATGGTAGGGAAAGAGGTTGCAGATGTCCGGGTCGCCGGGATCGGACTTGCGCAGCCGCGCCTTATCCGTGAACATGCCGCGCACCTTGTCCCGGATGCTCGCCATGGGCTCGGAGAGCGAGATGCCGTTGCCGTAGCTCTTGGACATCTTGCGGCCGTCGAGGCCCGGGCACTTGGCCGCGGGCGTGAGCAGAGCCTGCGGCTCGGGGAAGGTCTCGCCATAGAGATAGTTGAAGCGGCGCGCGATTTCCCGCGTGAGCTCCATGTGCGGGAGCTGGTCCTCGCCCACGGGCACGCCGTGGGGGCGGTACATGAGGATGTCCGCGGCCATGAGCACCGGATAGCAGAGAAAGCCCGCGTTGCCGAGGTCCTTGTTGCTGATCTGCTGCTGCTGTTCCTTGTAGGTGGGGTTGCGCTCCAGCCAGGAGACGGGCGTGATCATGGAGAGCAGAAGCGAGAGCTCGGCGTGCTCCTTGACGTCCGACTGGCGGAAGATGACGCATTTTTCCGGGTCGAGGCCGGCGGCCACCCAGTCCTTGACCATTTCGTCGATATTGCGGCGGATGGCCGAGGGGTCGGCGTAGTCGCTTGTCAGCGCGTGCCAGTCGGCCACGAAAAAGAAGGCCTGTTCGCGCTCCTGCAGGTCGATCCAGTTCCTGAGCACGCCGAAATAGTGGCCCAGATGGAGCGGCCCGGTGGGCCGCATGCCCGAGACGGTGCGCGGTTTTTCGCTCATGGTGCGTCCTTTGTGCGGTGAGTTTGTGGAGTTCCGGGCTAGAAGCCGAGCAGGGCGAGAAGGCCGAGGCTGCTTTCGCTCACGAGCGGGCCGAGCAGCTTGCCGAGCAGCCCGCTCACGAGCAGGACCAGGAGGATGACGAAGCCGTAGCGCCCGAGGTCCATGAAGCGCCATGCGAGATGTGCCGGGAGAAAATAGGCCAGTATCTTGCTGCCGTCCAGCGGCGGGATGGGCAGCAGGTTGAGCCAGCCTAGGCCGAAATTGATGACCACCCCGGCCTGTAGCGAAGACAGGGCGAAAATGTAGACCTGGCTCGTGCGCAATTCCGCGAAGGGCAGTAGGCGCACCGCCGCCCAGAGGCCGAGCCCGAAGGCCACGGCGAGCAGGAAGTTGGTCATGGGCCCGGCGAGCGCCACGAGCATCATGTCCCGGTGGGGGTTGCGGAAATTGCGCGGGTCCACGGGCACGGGCTTGGCCCAGCCGAACACGAAGGCCCCGGACAGGCTGGTGAGCCCGAAAACGGCGAGGCCCGCGGGGTCGATATGCGGCAGGGGATTGAGGGTCAGCCGCCCGAGCTGGCGCGCCGTGGGGTCGCCGCAGCGCTCGGCCACCCAGCCGTGCGCCACCTCGTGGAGGATGATGCCGAGCAGCGCGGGCACGAAGGCGATGGCGAGCAGGCGCAGGGCGTGGGAAATGTCAAAATCGAACATGCCTGAGACTATCCGCTTTCCCGCCCGGTGTCGAGGTCGGGACCGGCCGGGGCGAGCCTGAGGAGGGGCGTTCCGGCAGTTTGCAGGAAGATCACGGCCGGCCATTCGCCGGGCTGGATCTCGCCTTGCGCCAGCGGCGCGGCCCGCCCCAGCGGGAAGGCGTAGCGGAAGACGCCCGAGGGAGCCCCTGCCAAGTGCCAGGCAGCGGTGGTGAAGGCAAGTTCCGGGCCGGCCCAGCGGGCCAGGGCATCGGCGCGGGTCTCGCCTTCGACCTGGCGCAAAAGCCACGCCTGAAGGAAGATCGGGGCCATGCGGGCCGGAGTGATGGGGCTTGGCGCGAGCACGGCCAGCGTTTTGGGGAGCGGCTTTTCGCTTTCCAGCACGAGCCAGTCGAGCGCAAAGGTGGGATTGGGCCCGCCCAGCGCGTTGACGCGCCACGCGCCGGCAAGTCCCAGGGCGCGCGCGCCGGCGGGCAGCCGCAGTTCCACTGGGCCCCCGGGCGCGCCCTTGGACCCGCGCAGGGCGGCCACGACGCCGGCCGGGGCCGGGGCTACGGCCGCCACGGCCTCCACGCCGTACATCCATGCCGCCCAGGTATTGGGCCATGCGGGGCCCTTGTCCTTCAGGCCGCCGCCTGTCCAGACCGGAAAGACCGGGCGCGCCCAGCGGGCTACGGGCGTCACTGCCGCGCCGGGATTGGGCGCGCGCGAGCGGATGCCGGGATGGAGCGCTTCGCCCGCGAGCCCGAAGCGGAACTTCCCCCGCCAGGGCGAGCCTTCGCCCACATGGCGCAGCCAGGCGTCGCGCCTTTGCATGGCCATGGCATAAAGGGCCATGTCGCCGTTGACGGCGTTCTCAAGCGTGCGCTGGAAATTGTCGCTCGCGCAGCCGAGGGCGAGCAGCCCCGCGCCGATGACAAGGGCCGGCCCGCGCCCGCGGCAAGGGAGGCCCGGCAGCGCGCGGAGCAGGGCATGGACGCCGAAGCCCAGGGCAAAGGCCGCATAGAGGCCGAGGCTTGCGCCGAGCTTGGGACTCGCGGGGAGGGGCGCGTCGCTCAGCGCGTGCAGCGCTGTGACGCCAAGGCTGAAGAGGCAAAAAGCGGCGGGGACGAGGATACCCAGCAGCAGGGCCTCGCGCCGCGCAAGACCGGGGCGGTCGAGCTTTTGCAAAAGTGCGACGAGCAGGGCGAGCCCGAGCGCCATGAAGGGCCACGATCCCGCCGCAAAGCTTTCCAGCGCGTGGAGCCAGTCCGCGGGCAGCGCGGCAAGCTGGCCGCGCACCGTCGCCGCGTCCAGGCCGCGCGCGGCCCTGCGGGCGAAGTTGCCCGGCGCGAGAAAGGAGAAGATCACCCCGCCGAGACACCATGCGCCCACCACGAGGAAGCTCCTCAGCCTCCCGGGGCTCGTGCCCGGCCCCGCGCGTCGTTCCCCGAACCAGGCGAGCAGGCACGCCACGGCCGACCCGGCAAGCACGGCCAGCGCCGCGTGTTCATACACGCCCGCGGCCAGCACGCCCATGAGGCTTGCCATGCGCCGCGCGCGGCGGATGCGGGCTTCGTCAGGCGGGGTGGCCGCGCAGCGCTCCCAAAGGGCGCAGAGGCTCCAGAAAAAGGCAAGGGCCGCGGCCGATTGCAGGCCAGTGGTCAGCGCCTCGGTGAGCAGGTAGAAGCCGGGGAGCCAGCCGATGCTCGCGCAGAGGGCGAGCAGCGCGAGCGCGGCCAGCGGCGCGGCGTCGCGCCGGGCCACGCCGGCCGCCCTCGCTAGGCCGTAAAAGGCCGCCCCGTGCAGCGCGAGCGCCGCGCCGCACACAAGGCCGCTGGCGAGCCTGAGCTCCCCGGCCTTGCCGAGAAAGACCGCGAGAAAGTGGTAGGTGTAGCGGCCGCTCCAGGTGAGCCATTCGCGCCCCACTTCGTAGAGGCCGCCGGGCAGGTCGAAGAGGAACATGGCGCGGGTGACTTCGTCGAAGTCGTCGCCGCGCGGGAAGCAGAAGCCCAGAGCCCAGGCAAAGGGCGCGAGACCGAGGCCCAGACCCAGCCACACCAGCGGGAGGACAGCCGCCCGCAGGCGTCCGCCGTCAGGGGCCGGGCTCCGCGCGGCGTCACAGCCGCACGGCGCGGATCTCGCCCCGGCTTTCATTGACGCGCTTGCGGAAGCTCTGGCGGCGGTCCTCGCCGTCCATGAGCCCGGCGAGCCACTCGGCCACGTGGAGGACGGGGCGCTTGTCGCGCATGGCGAGCAGGGTGCGCCCGATGCCGATCTTGCACGAGGGGCAGCCCACGATGACCGGGCCGTCCACGCCCTCCGCAAAGGCCTGCTCAAGGCGTCCGCGTTTGCGCTGGCGCAGGAGGTTGTAGATCTCGGGCGAGGTCATGGCGCCCATGCCGGACTCGCCGCAGCAGCCGGGGCTCATGGTCACGTTCTTGCCCGAG
>CAMWTD010000008.1 GCA_947177085.1 uncultured Desulfovibrio sp. | reverse complement strand
CCGAGCTCGTCGTGCTCGATGTCCATGCCGCTCAGGTAGGCCACGAGCGTGCCAACCATGTTGATTGGGTTGGGCGGGCAGCCGGGGATGTTGATGACCTTGACGCCCATGTCGGCATAGGCCTCGCCGAGGCCCACGGACTCGGTGGGGTTGGGCCGCGCCGCCTGGATGCCGCCGTAGGAGGCGCAGGTGCCCAGCGCGAGGTTGAGCTTGGACTTGGGCAGGATGTCCTTGCAGATGTCGTACATGGTCTTGCCGCCCACATAGCCGTACTTGCCGTTCAGGCCCGTGGGAATGGCCCCTTCCACCATGAGGATAAAGCCCTGCGGCGAATGGACGGCCTGCTCCAGCGCATCTTCCGCGGCCTGCCCGGCGGCGGCCATGATGGTCTCCTGGTAGTCGAGGGAGATGGTGTCAAGGATGAGGCTGTCGATATAGGGCTTGTACATGCGCATGAGCGCCTCGGAACAGCCCGTGCATTCGGCGGTGTGGAGATAGACCACATTGGGGCGCTGCCCGGTGAGGGCGGCGGCCACGTCGTCGGCGAAGGCCGGCCCCATGCCCATGGTGACGGCCACGGCGGTGCAGAATTTCATGAAGTCGCGGCGGCTCACGCCATGGCGTTCCAAACGCTCCTCACCGCTCTGTTTGCCCAGACCCACGGAAATACGCATAGTCGACTCCTGGCAAAAAAGTGCATGGCGACAAGACGCGCGTGCCCCCGCGCCGCAAGCGGCCCAAACCAGGCCAGCGCCATTTGTCCGCAAGGATACACCCATGCAATCACGGGGTCAACAGGCGCGGGCCTTTTGCACCGCCTCTGCCCCGGGCCCGGCGCGGACTTTTTGGGCCGGATGCGTCTTTTTCCCTTCCCTCCCGAAAAAGAGGCCTTAAGTTTTTCAGCGCCCCGCCGATAGAAGCCGTGAAAGGTTCTCTCCCCCTCACCCTGAACCGGCACACGAGTACCCATGCTTGACGCCCTTCACAGCATCACCGCCCGCCCCGTGGGGGCCGCCGGCCCCGTCGCGCCCGGCGGCCGCCGGTCTTATGGCCTGGGCGGGGGCGACGCGGGCGCTTCCGCCTTTCCGGGCCTGGGGGAATATGGCCGGGCCGCGCAGGAAAAGCGGAACGCCGCGCCGGAAAATGCCGCCAGCGTCAAAAACGCTGAGGCGCGGAACAACGAAGCCCGGGATGCGGGAGGGGCTCTCGAAGGCGATGCCCTCCATCTCAGCCCTGAGGCGCAGGCCCAGCTTCGCGAGCTCAGGCAGCGCGACGCCGAGGTGCGCGCCCACGAAAAGGCGCACATGGCGGCCGGCGGCCAGTATGTGGCAGGCGGCCCGAGCTATGAATACCAGCAGGGCCCCGACGGGCGGCAATATGCCATTGGCGGCCATGTTTCCATCGACGCCTCCGCCATCCCGGACGATCCCGAAGCGAGCGCCGCCAAGGCGCGGCAGGTACGTCGCGCGGCGCTGGCCCCCGGCGAGCCCTCGGTGCAGGATCGGGCCGTGGCCGCCAAGGCCTCGGCGCAGGAAACGCGCGCGGCCCGCGAGAAGCAGGAAGAATCGCAGGAGGATGCCGGCGGCGTGGCGGGCGCGGGGAACCAGGAAAGCGCGCGGGACGCCGCCCCCAGCGAAAATCTTTCGCGCGGTGAGTCCGCCCGGGCCACTGAAGTCGCCGCCCCGGGCGAAAGCGCCGGCAGCCGCGAAACGAGCGGGAGCCCCGGTGGCCGAAGCGGCATCGCCCATGCCCTCATGCGCGCGGCCGAGACTTACGCCGCCATGGCGCAGCGGGGCGTCATGCCCACGGCGCTGGCCCCGGGGGGCACGGGCATTTCCCTGCAAATCTGACCATCCACCCATGAAAAAGGGAGCCGCGAAAATTTCGCCGCCCCCTCCCTCGTCCAGGCTTCTTTTCCCCAAAATCAGGCATCCCCGGCCGGCGGCGTGTAGTCCTGCGCCCGGGCGAGGCGCGCCAGCGTCTCCGGCTTGCCGAGGAAGGCCATGATCTCGTTCAGGTGCGAGCCGCCCATGAAGCCCATGAGCGCCGTACGCAGGGGCGGGGCCACTTCCTTGAACTTGAGGCCGTTATCCGCCACATAGGCGTTGAGCGCGGCCTCGATATTCCCCGCATCAAAGGGCTCCACCTTGCTGAAGACGGCCGAAAGCGCCGCCAGGTGGGTCTTGCCCTGCCCGGTGAAATGCTTATTGGCGTCCTTGATGTTGTAGATGAGCTCGGAAGCGCCCACGAGCAACGGCCTGAAGCTCTCCGCCAGGGTGGCGAGGTTGCTCGCCCGCTCGCGGAACATGATGCAGAGCGGGGTGAGCCGGCCGTACGGGTCGGGCCCGAGGCGCTCCCACAGGCCGGCCTCCTTGGCGAAGGGCTCCACCATCTCCACGAGCTGGTTCAGGGGCAGGTCGCGCAAAAAGCGCGCGTTGCACCACTCCAGCTTGGCCGGGTCAAAGGCCGCTGCCGCGGGGTTGAGGTTCTTGCCGTCAAAGAAATGGATGAGCTCCTCCATGCTGAAAAGCTCCTGGTCGCCGTGCGACCAGCCGAGGCGCGCGAGATAGCTCACCAGCGCCTGCGGCAAAAGGCCGTCGCGCTGGTACTCCACCACGGCCCGAGCGCCATGCCGCTTGGAGAGCTTCTGCCTGTCGGGCCCGAGGATCATGGGCACATGCCCGAAGCGCGGCACGGGCAGCCCCAGCGCCTCGTAAATGAGGATCTGGCGCGGCGTGTTGGAGACATGGTCGTCGCCCCGGATGACGTGGGTGACGCCCATTTCGTGGTCGTCCACCACCACGGCCATGTTGTAGGTGGGCATGCCGTCGGCGCGGCGCAGCACCATGTCGTCCAGTTCCGAGGCGTCCACGGCGATGCGGCCCTTGACCATGTCGTCAAAGACGATCTTGCCCGTGCGCGGGGCCTTGAGGCGCACGCAGCGTCCCTCCCCCGGGCCCAGGCCGAGCTCGCGGCAATGGCCGTCATAGCGGGGCTTCAGCCCCTGGGCCCGCGCGCGCTCGCGCATGGCCTCCACCTCTTCCGGCGTGCAGGAGCACCAGTAGGCGTGACCGCTCTCGAGCAGCTTGTCCACATAGCTGTTATAGAGGTCAGTGCGCTCTGTCTGGTAGGTGAGGTCGTCGTCCCAGTCCAGCCCGAGCCAGCGCATGGAGGCGAGGATGGAATCCGTGTACTCCTTCTTGGAGCGGAGGAGGTCAGTATCCTCGATGCGCAAATGGAAGCGGCCGCCGTAGTGTCGGGCGAGCAGCCAGGAAAAGATGGCGGTGCGCGCGCCGCCGATGTGCAGATGCCCGGTGGGGCTGGGCGCGAAACGGGTCACAACGTCTGCCATGAAAACTCCCCCTGGATATATCCGCGGTGTCAGTGCGTGTTCGTCAGTGTGAATCGGTGTTGGTCGGGCTCTCACCTGCCTTCGGCCTCGGCGCGGGCCAGCAGGTCCCGCGCCTCGGCGTTGCCGGGCTCCAGTTCCAGGGCTGTCCGCAAGAGCGGCAGGGCGTGCATCCGGTCATTGGTGGCGAGGAACACCGTGGCGAGATTCATGGCCACGCGCGCCGAGCTGCGCGGCAGCTCCGGGTTGAGGGCCAGCGCCTTGAGACAGGCCGCCCGCGCCTGCTCGTTTTCCTTGCCATCCAGCCAGGCCATGCCGAGATTGTACTGCAGGCCGCCGTCATTGGGCGCGATGGCGAGCGCCTTCCGGTATTCCTCCACGGCGTCGCGCCAGCGGCCAGCGCGCCGCAAGAGCAGCCCGAGGCGGTTGAAGGCCGCGAGGTCCTCCTGGCCCCAGAACTCCTTGCGGCTGTCCAGCGCGCGGCGAAGATAGGCCGCGGCCGTCTCCGGGTCCGAATCGGCGTAAAGGTCGGCCACGCGCGAGGCCACGGACGCCGTGCCTTCCTTGGCCTGCCGGCTGGAGAGCCGCACCGCGTCGCCGAGCACCTTGCGCGCCTTGTCCGTCTGGTTGAGCCGGAGGCTGAGCTCGCCCATGCGCAATTTGCGCTCCACATCCAGCGGCGAGAGGCCGTCCAGCTTTTCCAGGCATTCCAGCTCCCGCGCGGCGTCGCCCTTTTCGGCGTGCAGGACGGCGAGCCTGCGCAGGGGCTCGAGGAACATGGGGGAAGCGCCGGCAGCCTTGGCATAGGCGTCGGCGGCCTTGTCAAATTCTTCCATGGCCTTGAAAATGTCGCCCATGAGCAGGAGCACGGCCGCCGGGTTGTTCTTTTGCTCAAGGGCCTGCATACAAACTTGGAGCGCCCGCAGGTTCTCGCCCTGGGCAAGCAGGCTGCGCGCCCACTCGAGGGAGCGCTCCGCCTCGTTCTGCGGGCGCAGGGTGAGGGCCAGCCGCTCGAGCAGTCCCGGGCCGTCCACGGGCCTCAGGATGGAGCCGTCCACACCGCTCTCCTGCATCTGGGCGACATGCTGGCGCGCACTCTCCCCCGCCAGCATGAGGACCTTGAGCTCGGGGAAGCCGTTCTTCAAAAGGCGCACCGCAAAGCTGAGGTCGCGGCCCCTGAGCTCCCGCTCCACAAGAAAAAGCGGGCTTTCCCCGGCGTCCCTGGCCTGCCTGGCGAGGCGCACCAGCATGTCCGCGGCGGTGGTGGTGAAAAGGCAGGTGGCGGGCATCTTGAGCTCGTCCCGGATGAGCCCGCGCAAGAGGTCGATGAAAGCCTTGTCGTCAGAAACACAGATGATGCGGCCGCCGTCGCGCAACTGCGCGATGACCGCCTCGACATAGCCCTTGCGCTGGCGCGCGCCGTCCACCTTCGCCCCCGCCAGGGACTTGTCGGCGCGGCGCATCTGGATGCGCCGGGCAACGCCGCCCTTTTCCGCTTCCTCGTTCATGGCTCCCCCTGTCGGCGGGGCCGCGTCCACAAGTCACCCCGCCGTACAACCCGCAACCATAGCCAAAAGAGCCGCCGGGGTCCAGCGCCGCGGGCCTTAGAGGAGCGGGCAGGCCGCCACGTTGACGCCGTTGACCACGTTGACGGGGTCCCCGGCCAGCCAGCGGCGGATATTCTCCGCCGTGAGGTCGATGATGTTCTGGCGGGCGCGCACCGTGGCCCAGGCCATGTGCGGCGTGATGAGCACATTGGGCGCGCGCAGGAGCGGGTTGCCGGGCCGGGGCGGCTCCTCCGAGAGCACGTCCGTGCCCATGCCGCTCAAATGGCCGCTCTTGAGGGCGGCGGCGGCCGCCTCCTCGTCCACCAGCGCCCCCCGGGCCGTGTTGAGGAGGATGGCCCCGGGCTGCATGAGCGCGAGGCTCTTGGCATTGATGAGGCGGTCCGTCTCCGGCGTGAGCGGGCAGTGCAGCGAGACCACGTCGGATTCGGCCAGAAGCTGCTCAAGGGGCACGAAGGCGAAGTCCTCCCAGGGGGGCGGGTTGCGCGGCGTGCGCTGGTAGGCGAGCACCCGCATCCCGAAGGCATGCCCGAGGCGCGCCATTTCCCGGCCGATGTCCCCGAAGCCCACGATGCCGATGGTGAGCCCGGTGAGGCAGATGGGCGTGCGCTGCCAGTAGCACCAGCGCCGGGCCCGTTCCCATTCGCCGTCGCGCACGCTTTCGGTGTGCTCCTGGGTGTGGTGGCAGAGCTCCAGCAGGAGGGACATGGCATGCTGCGCCACGTCGGCAACGCCGTAGGCCGTCACGTTGCAGACCGGCACCCCGCGCTCGGCGAAGGCGTCCAGGTCCACATTGTTGTAGCCCGTGGCGAGCAGGCCAACGAGGCGCGCGGACTGGAAATGCCCCATGTCGGAGCGCCTGAGCTCGGTCTTGTTGGTGAGGAGGATGTCCGCGTTGCGCGTGCGCTCCGCAAGCTCGGCCGGGGCGGTCTCGGGATGGATGGCGAGCTCGCCGAGCTCCGAGATGGGGCCCCAGTCCACGTCACCCGGGTTGAGGACGGCTCCGTCAAGCACAACGATCTTCATGGCATCCCCTTCTGGCGGCTCGCGGTTGCAATGGGTGCGTCAGCGCCCGTCGTGCGGGACGCCCATTCCAAGACTAGCAGTTGTGCCGGGGGGAGCGCAAGGGAAAGCGCATTTGTGAAAAAACGCCGCCCTGGCTGGCGGCCCCCGATGCCACAACGCGCAAGGGCCGCCCCCTTGCGGAGACGGCCCCTGCAAAGAATGCCAGAAAGGAACTAGTGGGCGATGACGCGGAAGTCGTCGCGGCGGTTCTTGGCCCACACGGCCTCGCCGGTGCCGAGGACGGCCGGATTTTCCTTGCCGTAGCTGATCATCTCGAGCTGGCTCGGGTTCACGCCGTTCTGCACGAGATATTCGTAGGCGGCGCGGGCGCGGCGCTCGCCGAGGGCGAGGTTGTATTCCTGGGTGCCGCGGTCGTCGCAGTTGCCTTCGATGCGCACGCGGATGGCCGGGAACTGCTTGAGGATCTCGGCTTCCTTCTTCAGGACCGCGTCGTACTGGTTTTCGATGTTGTACTTGTTGAAGGCGAAGTACACGCGCGAGTCGGAAATCTGCTGGATGGCGGCGCGCATTTCGGGGCTCATGCCGTCATCGTAGCCGGGCTCGGTGGTGGTTTTCTTCGCGCAGCCGAAGCCGGCGGCGAGGGCCATGACCAGGGTCAGAATGAGAGCGTAGCGTTTCATGTTTCGTGTCCTCCTGAACAGCTGCTCCAAGCAAAAAACCTTTCCTTTCTGCGCCAAACGCCGCTCCATGCGGCGCAGAGAGATGGTATCCGGCCTTTTAGTTTTGTCAAGGCGCGAGAGGGGGTTTCGTAAAAGTATTTTTACCCGCTCCCGCCGGGCCGCATCCCCGCTATTTCTGCTGCGCGGGCATGCCCCAGCGCGGGAAAAAGGCCTGCCCGTCGCCCGTGGGGACCTGCTTGGCGTCGCCGCCATGGCGGGTGGTAAGATAGATGTGGTGGCCGCCGCCGCGCGTGGAGCTGAAGGCGATGAAGTAGCTGTCCGCGCAGAAGGAGGGCTGCTCGTCGCTGCCCGGGCCGAAAGTGATCTGCCGCTCCTCCCCGGTGATGAGGTCCTGCACGAAGATGCGCTGGCCGTATTCGGTCATGCGGCTGTAGACCACGAGGGTCCCGTCGGGCGCGAGGTTGGCCTCGGTGTTGTAGGTGCCGTTCTTGCTCACGCGGGTGACGCTGCCGCTCGCGAGATCCTTGAGGAAGATCTGCGGGCCGCCCAGGCGCGACGAGGTGAAGGCCATGCGGCTGCCCGTCTTGTCAAAGGTGGGCGAGACATTGATGGAATTGTGCTCCTCGAGGATGCGCTCCTTCTGGAACACATGGTTGAGGAGATAGATGACCGGATACTTGCCGCGCGAGAGCGCCACGGCCACCTTGTTGTCCGGCATGAAGGAGGGCCCGATGACCACGTTCCCCGGGAAGCGGATGCGCTGCACCTTGCCCGTGGAGCGGTCCCACACGCCGAGCGCGTGGGACTTGGGATCGATGTGGCTGAACACCACGAAGCGCCCGTCCGGCGACCAGGCGGGCGAAAGCGCCTCGCCGGGCATGTTGGTGACCTGCCTCAGGTCCCGCCCCCAGGGCTTGACGATCCACACATTGGCGCTCATCTTGCCGGTCTTTTTCACAAAGGCGAGCGTGGAGCGGAAAAAGTCGCCGTTGCCGGTGAGCGCCTCGAGCAGGTCGGCGCAGAAGCGGTCGGCCACCTCGGGGAGGTCCTTGCTGTTGACCCTGGCGTATTCCTTGCCGAAGAGCCGGCCGCCGGTATTGGTCTCAAAGGCGCGGATCTGCACCGGTTTCGTGCCGCTGTCGCCATCGGGCCAGTAGGTGGTGATGACGATGTCCGAGCCGGCGAGCTGGAAACGCTTGAAGTCCAGCGCCGGCGGCTCCCAGCCCTGGAGCACGATGCCGCCGAGCACGGCCTTGGGGTCGGTGAGGCGCGCGAAGGGCAGAAAGCTCAGGTTCTGGTCCACCAGTTTCTGGAGCTGCGCGCCCATGCCCGTGGCCTGCTTGTCGGGCCCGGTGAGGGGCGCGGCCAGGGCCATGTTCACGATGTTCTGGCCCGGATTCATGATGTCCACGCGCATGGCGGCCAGGGCGTCCCCCGCGGGAACCCCCGCCAGGAGCGCCGCGAGCGCCGTCACGGCCAGGAGAAGGGAGAATTTTTTCATGGCTCGCTCTTCCGTTCTAGCTTGCGGCAGGGGACGCGGGCGTCACTGCCGGGTGAGGGTAAAGGTGAGGTCCAGCGTGTCGCCGAGGCCCGCGGGCGGCGGCGCAACGGAGCCCGCCCGGCGTATGCCCTGGAGCACGTACTTGTCAAGGAGGGCGTCGCCGCTGCCCTTGAGGATGCTCTCGTCAAGGATCTTGCCGGCGGAGTTGAGCCGCACCTGCGCCGTGGCGTGATAGGTCCCCGGCTTGGTCTGCGCCGGGATATACATGGAATTGCGCAGCTTCCAGACAACGGTGCTGATATATTTCTGGAAGCGGCTGTCATACTTGTCCTGAGCCTTGGCGCTTGAGGAAGCTGCGGCAGGCCGTGAAGCGGCAGCCGTAGCCGTGGCCGCCCCCGTGGCCGTGGCGGCGGCCAGCGCCGCGGCCTGCGCGTGGGAATCCGCCGGGGCCTGGGCCTGCGCGGGAGCCTGGGCCGGAGCAATTGCCGCAGCGGCGGTATCCGCGCTCTTGCCCTTGGGCCTGCCCGTCCAGAAGGAAAAATACACATCCAGCGGCATCCCGTAGGGCGGCGTGCCGAAGGGCGCGGCCTCGCGCACGGCGGCGCAGCCCGAGGCGTCCAGCGCGGACAGCCCCGAGGGCCGCACGGCCTTGCATTCGGTGACGCGGCCCTCGCCGTCCAGCGAGACGCAGAGCCTGAGCTGGCGGTCCTCGCTGGTGGCCGGCGGCGACCACACGGCGAGCACCTTGTCCATCACATGGCCGGAATAGCCGTCATTCTGGCTGACGGCAAGGGCGCTGGCGGCCCGGGCGGGGACGGCCGCGCCCGCCACAAGCGCCGCGCACAGGGCGAAGGCGCAGGCCAGACAATGCCAAGAGGGGCAAAGGGCTCGGGATTTCACGGGCATGGTGCTTCTCCCTCCTTGCTGGGCCGGGGACCTCTCCCCGGCGGGACAGGGTAAAAATTTTCGTTACCTGCGGCCCATGAGCTCGTCAAAGGTGAAGACAAGATCGAGGTCCGTATATTCCGGCGAGGGCGGGGGCGGAAATTCCCCGGCCTGGCCGGTGCGGATGACGGCGTTGACGGCCGAGGCGTCATACTGGGCATTCCCCGAACTCTGGCTCACCACCGCCTGGAGCACCTTGCCCTGCAGGTCCACCTTCACCCTGACCACGCAGGCGAGGTTGAGCCGCCCGGCCGAGGCGAAGCCCCAGTTGGGGCGCACGGCCAGCATCACCTGGCCCATGTAGACATCGCCAAGGCCGCCGCCACCGGGGCCGTCGCCCTCGCCCCCGCCGCCGCCCCGGTTGCCGCCGGCGCGCCGCTGCGCCTGGGCCAGCGCCTGCTCGATGGCGTTGCCGCGATCGCCCGACTGGACGCGGGAGGTGGCCTTGCGCGCCTGCTGGAGCGCCGCGGCAACAGGATCTGTCTTCCTGGGCGCGGGCTTTTCCTGCTTCTTGGGTTCGGGTTTTTTCGCCTCCGGCTTCTTGGGCTCCGGTTTTTTCTGCTCCGGCTTGGGCTCTTCCTTTTTTGGCACTTCCTTCTTGGGTTCGGGCTCGGGCTTGGGCTCGGGTTTCGGCTCAGGCTTGGGTTCATCCTTGCGCGGGATGGGCACGGCCTCCGGCTTTTTCTGCTCCGGCTGCGCCTCCCTGGGGGGCGCGGGCACGGGCTCCGGCCTGGCGGCCTCGCGCGCGGGCGCGGCGATCTCGCTCTGCGGCGCGGGGGGCGTGGGCGCGAGCGGCCCCTCCGCCGGTTCGCCCATGTGCCCGAGGATGGGCGATGGCGTGCGGTTGCCGCCGGGATCCCCTTCAACGAGGCTGATCATCACCGGCCGCTGGTCCAGCCTGAGGGGCGGCTGGCCCGGCCAGAACCAGATGAGCAGGATGAGCGCCGCGTGCAGGCAGAGGGAGAGGATATAGGAAGCGAGCTGCATCCGTGCCTACTTCTTCTTTGCCGCTCCGGGGGTGCGGGCCCGCGCGGGCGCGGCCTCGGGCGCCGCGGCCCTGGCGGCCGCCACGCCTTCGGGCTGCTCGGCCATGACGCCGAGATTCTCGATGCCCGCGGCCTTGATTTCGCCCATGACCTCCACCACGAGGCCGTAGGGCACTTCCTTGTCGGCCTGGAGGAACAGGCTCTTGTTCTTGGCCTTGACAAGGCGCTCGAGGTAGCCGCCGAGCTCGGCCAGGTCCTCCACCGCGTACTCGTCTAGGAAGATCTTGCCGTCCCGGCGCACGGTGAGGATCATGTGGTCCACTTCGCCGGGCAGGGTCTCCACCTGTTTGGTCTGCGGCAGGTCGACCTCCAGCCCCTGGGTCATCATGGGCGTGGCCACCATAAAAATGATGAGCAAAACGAGCATCACGTCCACGAAGGGCGTGACGTTGATCTCCGAAACGAACTTGCCGCCGCCGAGGTTCGCGCCCATCTCACAGCTCCGTCGCGCCTGTGCGCTGCACCGGGCGGTGGGCGTTGAGCTCGCGCTGGACGCGGTTGAGGAAGAAGCCCGCGAAATTCACGAGCAGGGTGTCCACCTGCGAGAGCTTGCCCATGAAGAGGTTGAAGCCCACCGTGGCGGGCACGGCCACGGCGAGGCCGATGGCCGTGGCGACCAGCGCTTCGGAAATGCCCGGGGCCACGGTGGCGAGCGACGCCGACTTGAGCAGCCCGATGGAGTGGAAGGAATTCATGATGCCCCAGACCGTGCCGAACAGGCCGATGAAGGGCGCGGTGTTGGCCGTGGTGGCGAGCAGGGAGAGCGAGCGCTGGAGGCGCGCCATCTCGCTGGCCGCCCCCTGGCGCAGGGCGCGGCGCACATTGTCCACCACCACCTCGCTCGCATTGCCGAGCTCGCGCGAGCGGTTGAACTCCTGCACGCCCTGGTGCGCGATATAGTAGAGGGGGGAGCTCGGGTCCGAGCCCAGGGACTGCACGGCGTCGCGCAGGTTGGCCGCCTTGTCGAAGCGCTCGATGCCTGAGATGGCCTTGCGGTTGGCCGCCGTGAGCGCGATGAACTTCTGGATCATCAGGCCCCAGCTCGCCACGGACATGAGCACGAGCAAGGCGAGCACCGCCTTGGCCACCAGGCTCGCCTGGGCGACCATCGAGAAAATGCTGAATTCCATTGATGTCTCCGCTCTAAAGATCGGGCGGCACGGACGCGCGGAAAGAAGGCCCCCACTGCCCCCGGCTGGAGGATGAACCGTCTTTGGCACTTTTTCAAGAGATTTTTTAGAGTGGCGCGGGAAACAGCGACCGCGTCTCCCGCGGCGGGCCCAACGCCGCGCGCCTTGCCAAGGGCGGCCGTCCTGTATACCATGCCGCCATGCACATGGCCACGGTATTCCGCACGCGGCGCGTCCTTGCCGCCGGTCGCACCCTCGCGCGCCTTGGCGGCGTCGTTTTCCTGCTCGCCCTGCTGCTCTGCGGTGCGCACCACGCCTCCGCAGCCAGCCGGCAAGCCCCGGAGCCCATCCACCCGGGGGGCCGCACGCTCCAGGCCGGCGGGGACGCAGCCCCGGCAGGGGCCTTTGACATGGCCGCGGCCGTGGCCCGCGCGTTAGCGCGCAATCCCTCGCTGGGAGCGCAGGAGGCGCAGGCCCGCGCCTCGGAGGAAGGCCGCAAGTCCGCGCGCGGGGCCTTCGGGCCCAAGCTCGGCATGACCTATACCGGCGTGAAGCAGGAGCGCAAGACCCAGCCCAGCACCACAAGGCCGCCGGAGCTCGGCACATATTCGTGGGGGGTGGAGATCTCGCAGCCGGTCTTTCAGGGCTTCAGGCTGCTCAACTCCTACCAGAAGGCCGCCATCCAGGCGGACAGCGACAAGGCGGCCCTGCGCCGGGCCGAGCTCGCCATGACCGAGCAGGTGCAGACGGAATTTCTCAACTACCTGCGCGCCGAAGAAAATGTCAAAAGCGAAAGCGACTCGCTGGCGCGCCTGCGCGACCAGTTGCGCATCACCACGGCCTTTTACGAGGTGGGCCTGAGGCCGCGCCTGGACGTGCTGCAGGCCGAGGTGAACGTGAGCCAGGCCGAGAACCTGCTTATCCAGGCCGAGAACACGCGCGACACGGCTCTGGCAAGGCTTAACACCCTGCTCGGCTTCACGGCCACCGCTCCGGCGCGCTATGTGGGGCGGCTCGACCATGTGCCCTTCCGCCGCTCGCTGGAGCAATGCCTGGAAGCGGCCTACCGCCAGCGGCCGGACCTGCTCATTGCCGCCAAGGCCGTGGAAATGGCGGGCAAGGACCGCCGCATGGCGCAGAGCGACTACTATCCGCAGATCGAGGCCTATTACAACATCAACCAGACGGGCAACACCCTGGACCTCCAGCGCCGCGGCGACCATGGCTCCCGCTCGGCCACCTGGGAAGTGGGGGCGCGCGCCGTGTGGAACGTCTTCCAGTGGGGCCTCACCTATTACGCCGACCAGCAGGCCGGGTGGCAGGTGACGCGCCTGCGCCACGAGGAAGAGGACCTCAAGCTCAACGTGGGCTATGACATCAAATCCAAGCTGCTCGCCGTGCACGAGGCCGAAAAGCGCATCGCGGTGGCGGAAAAGGGCGTGACCCAGGCGCGCGAGGCCTATGACGCGGCGCTCGCCCGCTACCAGGAGCAGGTGGGGACCAACTTCGACGTGCTCGACGCCTCGGCCAACCTCACCCGCGCCCAGGCCTCGCTCACCGGGGCCCGGGCGGACTATCTCACCGCGCTCGCCCAGATTTACGTCGCCATGGGCGAATATCACCCGGACCTCAGGCCCGGGGCGTCCCCGACGATGGCCAAAGCCGCGGGCAAGGCATCGGGGCGCGCGCGCTAGCCCCACCCACTTCACTCCATAAGGATGCCCATGAGCGAACCCAGCCTCACCATCACGCCCCTGGGGGGGCTTGGCGAAATCGGCCTCAACTGCCAGTTGTGGGAATGCGGCGAGGGCGTGGTCATGGTGGATTGCGGCCTCATGTTCCCGGACGACGCGCACCTCGGCGTGGACGTGCTCATTCCGCACTTCGGGGCCGTGCAGGAGGTACGCGACCGCCTGCTCGGCATCGTGCTCACCCACGGGCACGAGGACCACATCGGGGCGCTGCCGTGGATTGTGCCGGAGCTCAAGAACGCGCGCATCTTCGGCTCGCGCTTCACCCTGGCCCTTGTGGAGCACAAGCTGCGCGAGCACGAGCTGCTCAACCGGGTGGAGCTCTGCCCCGTGGACGCCGCCACCGTGCTGCCGCTCGGGGAGCTCGTCTTTCACTTCATCCCGGTCTGCCATTCCATCCCGCACGGCTTCGGCCTCGGCGTGGAGACGCCCGTGGGCCGCGCGGTGCACAGCGGGGATTTCAAGATCGACCCCATGCCGCTGGCGGGCTCCGGCACGGAGCTCGCGGCCTTCAGGGAGTTCGCCGGGCCCAAGGGCGCGCGGCTGTTGCTCTCCGACTCCACCAATGTGCTGCGCGAGGGGCGCTCCCTCACCGAGCGCGAGGTCAAGGCCTCGCTGGAGCGCGTCTTCGCCGCCGCGCGCGGGCGCATCGTGGTCACGCTCTTTTCGAGCCACATCCAGCGCATCCAGGAAGTGTGCGACCTCGCGCGGCAGTATGGCAGGGCGGTGATCATCAGCGGCAAATCGCTCGCCAACAATATCGACATCGCCTCGGAGCTCGGCTTCCTCACCCTGCCGCCGGAGTTCCACAACGCCCACAACGGCGTGCCCGACCTGCCGGACGACAAGGTGGTGCTCATTGTCACCGGGGCGCAGGGGGAGCCGCTCTCCGCGCTGTCGCGCATGGTCTGGGGGGGCCACCGGCAGCTCGCCATCCGCGAGGGCGACACCGTGGTCATGAGCTCGCGCGTCATCCCGGGCAATGCTCGGCCCATCTCGCGCCTGATCAATGAAATGTACCGCAAGGGCGCGGAAGTGCTCTACGAAAGCTCGCACGCGGTCCACGCCTCGGGCCACGCCCACCGCGAGGAACTGCGCGACCTGCTCCTCGCCGTGCGCCCCGAGCTTTTCGTGCCCGTGCACGGCGAGTACCAGCATCTCGTCATGCACGGGCGTCTCGCCGAAAGCTGCGGCGTGCGTCCGGAAAACGTCATCCTGCTGAACGACGGCCAGCCGCTGACCATCCTGCCCCACGGCTTCCGCCTCGAAGCGCCCGTGCCCGTGGAATGCACACTCGTGGACGGCAAGGGCGTGGGCGACGTGGGGGCCTCGGTGCTGCGCGAACGGCGCATCCTCGGCGACGAGGGCGTGGTCATCGTGTCCCTGGTGCTGGACGCGGAGACGGGCAGCGTGCTCCACGGGCCGGAGATGATCTCGCGCGGCTTCGTGTTCGAGCAGCAGTTGAGCCATGTGCTCGAGGACGCCAAGTGCCTCGTGCTGGACGAACTGGAAAACACCCCCGGGAGCACGAGCCGCCTGCGCGAGAACATCCGGACCTCGCTGCGCCGCTTCTTCCGGCGCGTGCTGGAGCGCGACCCGGTGGTCGTGCCCGTCATCAGCGAGGTTTAGCCGGAGGCCACGGAACAGGCGCTGGCGGAACTTTAATTTTTCCCGAGGATGGCGTCGCAAGCCGACGGAAGCCCGGTCCAAACAGGCGTTCCCGGGAAGGCGGCAAGAGTCGCCCGGGCTTCGGCGTCGTCGGGGTGGGGCCGGAGCAGCCCGGCGCGGCAGCCCGCCGCCAGGCCGGCGGCCACGTCGCGCAGCCTGTCGCCCAGCATCCACGAGGCCCCGGGCTCGATGCCCATGTCTTTGCAGGCTTGCAGGAGGAGGCCAGGCAGCGGCTTGCGGCACGCGCAGGGCCCGGTGATTTCCGGCAGGTGCGGGCAGTAGTACCAGGCGTCCGGGGCCGCCCCGAGCGGCGCAAGCTCGCCCTCCACCCAACGCTCGAGATTAGCCAGGTCCCCGGGCGCAAAATAGCCCCGCGCAAGGCCCGACTGGTTGCTCACCACCACGAGCCTCCACCCGGCCGCCCGAAAACGCGCCAGCGCCTCCGGCACGCCCGGGAGCCAGCGCCAGTCCTCCGGGCTGTGGACATAGCCCAGGTCCTCGTTGAGCGTGCCGTCCCTGTCCAGAAAGATGGCCCGGGCCGGCGCGGATGCCCTCATCGCGCTTCCCCCTTCCCTTTTCTCACCCCGCGCGCCCTTGACAGGGCCCGACGCCTTGGGCACAGTCGCAGGCACTCGCAGCCATCGGAGTGCCCATGCCCGCCGCCCAAAACTTTATTTCCGCGCCCAGGGAGGCCCAGCCCTGCGTCATCCTCATCGGCATGGCCGGTTCGGGCAAGAGCACCATCGGCGCGCGCCTCGCGCAGGAGATGGGCTGGGCCCTGCTGGACAGCGACGCCCTCATGGAGGCTCTCTACGGCTGCCGCCTGCAGGACCTCACCGACGCGATTCCCCGCGACGCCTTTCTTGACGTGGAATGCGCCGTTATCTGCGCCATCCGCGCGCAGCGCACGGTGATCGCCACGGGCGGGAGCGTCGTCTACCGCGAGGCGGCCATGAGGCATCTCGCCTCGCTCGGGCATATCGTCCATCTTGACGTGCCGCTCGACGAGATCGAGCGCCGCATCGCCCGCAACCCGCAGCGCGGGCTCTCGCTCGGCCCCGGGCAAAGCGTGGCCGACCTCCACCGGGAGCGCGCCCCGCTCTATTCCGCCTGGGCGTCCTTGCGCTGCGACGCCGGTCGCGGAACACCGGCCCGCTGCGCCCGCTGGATACTGCGCAACCTGCCCCCGGAATACCGCGCGGAGACGCAGGCGGCTCCCGCCGGTCCCGGCGCGTGAGCGTTGACCCGGAGGCCGCCCACTTCGCCGTGGATCCCAGCTTCATGCGCCGCCGCGCCAGGTGCGTCCGCGCGCAAATTGGCGGGACAGATGCAGAAGACGCGGCAGCCCGGGGGCGGTCAAGAATTCGTTGGCCCGCGTCACCTCCCGGCCGCGCGCGGCCGCTTCCCGATTCTGGAGAAAACTGCCCACCCCGTCAATGACCGGCACGGGCCCGCACGCCCAGCCGGCCAGCGTGAAGATCCTCCCGGGCTCAACGCCGTCCGCGTCCAGCAGGCGGGACAGCCGCGCCGGGCCCCGAGGCCGCCCGGTTGACATTTGCCGCCGTCAACGTGAATCTTGGCAAGGGATCACGCGCTTTCACCCCCTGTCAAATTCCGGAAGGAGCCATGCCCGACACCCCCCACAAAATCCCCGCGGAGACCCGGCCCGGGCCAGCCGCCCCCGGCGGCCGCGGCTACTTCATTTTCCTGCTCTGCTTTCTCGCGGCCATGAGCGCCTTCCCCTCCTTTGTCAATGACCTCTACCTGCCCACCTTTCCGGCCATGCGGGCGGAGTTCCACACCTCGCGCTCCGTGGTGCAGCTCGGCCTGTCCTTCGTCATGGTCGGCCTGGGGCTCGGGGGCCTTTTCTGGGGGCCGCTCAGCGACAGGCTGGGGCGCAAGCCCGTGCTCTTCATCTCGCTTATGATGTTCATCATTTTTTCGGGCGTCAGCGTCGTCTCGCCGACCATCGGCTTTTTCCTCGGCTGCCGCCTCTTTCAGGGGCTCGGGGCCTCGGGCGCGGTCATGCTCTCCAAGACCATCCCCGCGGACATGTACACCGGGCGCGAGCTCGCCAAGCTCATGTCCACCGTTGGGGCCATCAACGGCATCGCCCCGGTTTCCGGGCCGCTTCTGGGCGGCTTCATGGCCCGGGCCATCGGCTGGCGCGGCATCTTCATCGTGCTCACGCTCATCGGCGTGGCCATGCTCTGCCTGACCTTCTTCTTCCGCGAGAGCCTGCCCCCCAGGAACCGCGACAGGGGCCCGTGGCGCGCCATGTTTGACGAATACCTGCCCCTGCTCAAAAACCGCCCCTTCATGATCCACGTCATTCTCAAGAGCGCGGCGCTCGGCGTGCTCTTTTGCTATATCTCCTCCGGGCCCTTCATCATCCAGGAGCGCTACGGCTTCGACCCCCTGCAATTCGGCCTTATTTTCGGGCTCAACGCCCTGGGGGTGGTGCTCGGGGCCACGCTTTCGGTGAAGTTCCACACCATGAAGAAGGCCGCCATCGTGGGGGCGACGGGCATGGTGGTTTTTGCCTGCCTGGAGGCCGGGGCCATTTCCTTCCTTGACAGCATCTGGGTTTTCGAGGGGCTCATCCTGCCCATGCTCTTCTTCGCGGGCATCGTGTTCGCCGCGTCCAACACCCTCGCCATGACCGAGGGGCATTTGTCCGCGGGCGCGGCCTCGGCCATTCTCGGGCTGGGGGGCTATGTGTTCGGCTTCATCGTTTCGCCGCTGGTGGGCATGGGCGACATCCAGCTCTCCACCTCCATCGGCATGACTGTCTGCGCGCTCATCTGCCTGCTCTACGGGTGGTTCGCCTACCGGCTGCCCGCGAGCAAGATACAGCCATAGGAGTGGGAAAAACCATGCCGAACAGCGCCGAAACCGCCATCCTCGTGGTGGACATGCTCAATGACTTCGTGCTGCCGGGCGCGCCCATGCGCGTTGCGGGGGCGTATGCGACCGTGCCCGCCATCGCGGACTTTCTCGCCTGGGGGCGGGAGCACGGCTGGGCCGTCATCTATATCAACCGCGTGCACCGGGCCTCGGGCATCGACGCGGAAATGACGCGGCGGCACTTCTTCGCCGAGGGCAAGCCCTTCTGCGTGCCCGGAACCAGGGGCGCGGAGGTGGTGGAGGCGCTCAGGCCCGAAGCGGGCGACATTATCGTCGGGAAGCAGCGCTTCAGCGCCTTCATGGGGACGGACCTCGACCTCGTGCTCCGCGGGCTCGGCGTGAAGACCGTCTACGTGACGGGCACGCAATACCCCAACTGCATCCGGGCCACGGCCGTGGACAGCATGGGGCTCGACTACCTTACCCGCGTCTGCACGGACTGCTGCTCCGCCGCCACGCCGGAAGTGGCCGAGGCCAATATCTACGATATTCGGATGATGGGCATCGAGTGCGCGCCTTCCACGCAGTTTATGAAATGAGCGGCGCGCGGGCGCGTTGAGGGGCGGGGCCCTACAGCGGGGCGCCCTCGGGCACGGGCACAAGCCGCCAGAGACCCTGCGGGCACACGGCGACGCAGATACCGCAGCCGATGCAGCGGGCGGGCTCCACGCTGAAGACGCAGGGCGCGCCCCCTCCCGTCGCGCCGCGCCGGCGCAAGGCCGCCTGCGGGCAGGCGCGCACGCAGGCGAGGCACTCCCGGCAGGGGCCGGCCTCCGCATCCCACACTGGCGCGCGCAAGCGGCCGTCCCCGCTCGCCACAAGGTCCGTCACCCGGCCGCTGTCCGGCAGCACATCGCCAAAAAGGCCGCCTTCGGGCCAGGAGTGCGCGCGGAAGCGGCGCATGGCCCCATCCCGGCCTCCGGGAGCGCCGTCACCATCCCCGCCATGCATGTCCGGCACGATCTTTCGCCAGTCCCGCCAGCGCGAGAGCGCTTTCATAAGCTCGGGCCGTTCCACGGCCGCGAGAAAGGACGCCAGGCCCGGGGCGAGCCACGCGAGGTCGGCATCGTCCAGCGGCAGGCCGCGCACCCCGGGCGGAAGCTCGGGAACCGCCCCGCGCACATAGACCACGCCGCCCACCATGCCCACGCAGGGCCTTTCGCCGAGCGGGACGCTTGGGGCCGGATGCTCCCCGCCGCCTCCACCTGCGTCCACTCCGCAAACCACGGCCCGGCCGCCGCCCATGAACTCGAAGGCGAAGCTCGACACCGTGCCGAGCACCCAGAGCTCGGGCGGCTCGCGCCGCGGGTCGTGCTTCATGAGGGAGCCGGTGCGCGTCCCGGCCCTGCCCGCCACATGGATGACGCCCGCGGCGGCGCAGTGGCCCGTGGTGTCGCCGCAATCGCCGAGCACGGTGATGCGGCCGCCGGAGTTGAGCCAGCCCACATCCGCGGGCGCGGGCCCGCGCACCACGATTTCCGTGCCCGGGAGCGCCATGGAGCCCACGCGCTGCCCCGGGTTTGAGACCTCAAAATGCAGCGTCCTGCCTTGGGCGTTCCAGAGCGGGCCCCCGATGTCGTGCTGGCCCGAGGCCTCGATGCGGAAGTCCGTCTCGCCCGCCTCCACTGCGCTTTTGATGCGCAGCAGAAGATCGCGGGTGGACATGCGCTCATGGCCGTTGACCGTTGAAATGAAGAGCATGGCGTCCCCTTTGTGTCCGCATCAGCAGGCGTAGGCGATGCCGAGCCTGTCCGCCACGTCCCTGCGCGTGGCCACCAGCGCGTCGGCCCGGCCCACAGGCAGGGAGCTGTTGCCCACGGGGGCGAGCAGCTTGCGCAGTTCCGCGTCAAAGGCGCGCATATAATCCACAATGGCCTGCGCGCCCGCATCCACGTCCAGGCGGCGCACCAGGCGCTCATCCTGCGTGCAGATGCCCACGGGGCAAAGCCCGGTGTTGCAGGCGTTGCAGCGGCCGTGCTCATTGCCCACGCAGCCGAGGAGCTGGAGCAGGAGCCGCCCGAGGATGACGCCGTCCGCGCCCAGGCACACGAGCTTGAAGGCGTCGGCGGCGGCGTCGCCGTTCATGCCCACGCCGCCCCCGGCCCAGAGCGGGATGCGCCCCTGCAGCCCCTGGCCGGCGGCCGCGCGGTAACAGTCGCGCACCACGGAGACCACCGGATGCCCGGTATGCTCCAGCGAGACCGCATAGGCCGCGCCCGTGCCGCCGAGCATCCCGTCGAGGAAGAAGCCGCCGCAAATGTGGTAAGGATCGCGCAAGAGGTTGTTGTAGACGGCAACGGACGTGGCCGAGGCCGCGCACTTGACCGCCACGGGCACGCGGAAGCCGAAGGCCGCATTCATGGAGAGGTGCATCTTCTGCACCGCCTCCTCGATGGAATAGAGGCCCTGGTGGTTGGCCGGCGAATGCAGGGTGGCCCCGGGCACGCCCCGGATGGCCTGGATGTGCGGGGCCACCTTGGCGGCCGGAAGCAGCCCGCCGTCGCCGGGCTTGGCCCCCTGCCCCACCTTGATAAGCACGGCCGCCGGGTCGGCTTTCATGCGCGGCAGGCTCTCGATGATGCGGTTCCAGCCGAAGTGCCCGGAGGCGATCTGCAGGATGAAATAGCGCAGGAGCTCCGATTCCAGAAGGCGCGTGGGCACGCCGCCCTCGCCCGAGGACATGCGCACGGGGAGATGGCACTCCTCGTTGAGCCAGGCAACGGCCAGCGCCAGCGCCTCCCAGGCGCGCGTGGAGAGCGCGCCGATGCTCATGTCGCTGAAGATGACGGGGTAGATCCAGCGCACGGGGGGCGTTTCCCCGGCGAGCGCGAGACGCCCCCCCTCCACCCGCAGGGGCAGCTCCCCGGGCCGCAGCAGCCGCCCGAGGGGCGAGCGCAGTTCAAAGGTGTGGCGCTCCGAATCCAGCGCCGGGTCGGTCATCTGGCTGATGCGGCCGATGACCACGGCGTCCAGCGTGCGCCCGCGCGAGGGCGTCTCCACCACGCTGCGGCCGCCCCGTCCTCCCCGGCGCGCGGGGGCCCCGCCGCTGCCCTCGGCCGTGCGCGAGAGGACGCCCCAGCGGTTGTCCGCATTACGCACGGGCCGGATGGCCCCGGCAGGGCACACCTTTTCGCACATGCCGCAGCCCGTGCAGGCGTGGGCGGCCTCGGCCCTCTGGACGATGACGGGACGCCGGGCCTCGCCTCCGTCGCGCCCCTTTTCCTTCCGGGCCTCCCACACGGCCGCGCTGGCCCCTCGGGGCGGCAGCTTCGCCTCGATGGCCCCGAAGGTGCAGGCGGCCGTGCAGGCCCCGCAGAGCACGCAGCGGCCCGCATCGTGGCGCACGAGCCACGGCAGGTCATTGGCGGAAAGGGCCTGCGCCCGCGGCCACGCGCGCTTCACTGGAGGCATCGTTGCATCTCCAGCGCGTTATCCACCACCACGAGCTCGCGCTCGCCGGGATAGATGTCCCTTTCCCTGTCCCTGTCCGGCAGGATGGCGTTGAG
>CAMWTD010000007.1 GCA_947177085.1 uncultured Desulfovibrio sp. | reverse complement strand
TCGCCGCTCGTACATGCCCTATCCTAGCAGTTTCTCCTTAGCTAGGACAGCCCCTTAATTTTTTTGTGGCGTCTGGAGTAAACGAGCGCTCGTCCAGAAATTCGGAAAAAAGGAGGGAATAGTTGCCAATGCAGTGTCTTTCACCCTCATCCTGGTTTCATTTTTTAAATCTTTACAATCAAGGATATGTGTAAACATCCTCAAACCTTCCATCAATTTTCACAGCGTTCAACATTAAATTGGGAGTCAAGCCCGACGATCGCATTACTGTCCGCGTATAAAAAACGATCCTTGGGATGCAATAAAACAAAGGAGCAGGCATTCAACAAGAAGACCAAATGAACTCCGATACTCCGCTCGGTCATTGCAAAGTTAAGTGTATAAGTGCCAGGGCGAAGATTTTGGTGCAGGATTTTTGTTTTGATGCTATATTCCCCCGGTTCCATATTCCTTATAATGTAGTGGTTTTCATAACTATCTATCACGCCAACAAATTTGTAATGGCGTGAATCCAGGGTATACCGAATCAAGGGAAAGTCTATAGTTTTTAAAACCTTGATTTTCGCCACCAGCGTAAAGCCAGACTCATATGGAATTTCCCTTACCTGTTCACCATCCTCATTTTCTATCTTTACAGAATCAATAAGTATATCTCCTGTACCTCCATAATTGCAGGCATAAGTGGGCTGGGGGAGTGCGCCTTCGTTTGCCGTTCTCCCATTTTCATTACCAGTTTTGGTGATTGCAAGTTTGCTGGCTACATCGCCTGTGTTTTCCAAGAGGTTGTTGTGGAAATTTTTTTCCTCATAACCGCGTATGACATCTTCAACGTTTCCATATTCAAGACACTTTCCTGCATCAAGCAGCATGGCTTTATTGCATATGCTCCATACCGCGCCAATGGAATGCGAGACAAACAGGATGGTTGTGCCAAGGCTGCGCAATTTCAAGATGCGCTCATAGCATTTTTTCTGGAAAGCGATGTCGCCCACGGCGAGCACTTCATCCACCAGCAGAATCTCGGGCTGGCCCAGCACAGCAATGGCAAAGCCCAGACGCACCGTCATGCCGCTTGAATAGTTGCGCACCGGCATGTCGATAAATTCCCCCAGATTGGCGAAATCCACGATTTCGTCAAATCGCGAGCGCAATTCCGCCGGGGACATTCCGAGGAGCGTGCCACTGATGAAAACGTTTTCCCGGCCTGTCAGCATGGGTGAAAAACCGGCCCCGGCGGCAATGAGCGCCCCGATGCGGCCGCGCAGCTCCACCCGCCCGGTGTCAGGCGTATACGCCCCGTTGAGGATGCGCAACAAGGTGGTCTTGCCGGAGCCATTCACGCCCATGATGCCAAGCGCGTCCCCGGCTTCCAGCTCAAAGTTGACATCCTTCAATGCCCAGAACTCGCCCGGGCGCAGCGTATCGTCCTTCCCCTTGCCAGCAATACGCCGGCAGGTATCGGCGACGCCATACTTTAATGCGCTCCTGAGCGTGAGGCCGAACTTCTTGCCAAGATGGCGAATTCTTACAGGGCAGGCCATAAAATGTCATTTCTCCAGTTCGTCGTAAATATTCAGTGCCATTCGGCCAGAAGGCCCGGCAGCTTCGCATGCTTTCCCGTATGAGGACCTGAATTCTTTGAAGACCCCCGTAGTGCCACGCTTTCCGCCTGAATACTGGCGCAATGGGGGCGGCGTCTCCCCCCCTTCATCCTAGTTCAAATCATGGCAAGTATTTTAGGGCGCCGTGCCAGATTCTCCATCACAGGCGCTCGGCAACCAAGTCCTCGAGAAGGTAGAACAGCCGGATGGCGGGCGGCATCAACAGGAGGATCACGCCGCTGATCAGACAGTAGAGCCCCAGATTTTCCGCGTGGCCATAATAAAGCAGGGAGCGCGGCACATCCACCAAATAGGTGATGGGGTTCCAGTCAATGAGCTTGCTGATCCAGGGGTTTGTGATGGTCGAGCGAAGGTAGATGACCGGCGTGATATACATGAGCAGGCTCAGGCCATGCATGACAATGGTGGTGAGATCCTTGGCGATCACGCCCACCACCGCCAGAATGAGCCCCATGGACACCCCCAGCAGGAGCAGGGGGAGCATCAGAACGGGATAGAGAAGAATCGGCCAGCCCGGCCATGCCCCATACAGCGCAAAAACGATTAGGATGGTGATGAGGTTGACGAACATGCCATAGATCAGCCCGGTCATGGAGGTCATGGCCAGGGCCATCTTGGGGATGCGGGTACGCAGCAGCAGATCGGCCTGGGCTTGCAGGCCCCCGCTCACCGAGCCGAGCGCGCCTGGCAGCATGCTCCAGATGATGGAGCCCAGCAACACATAGAGCGTATAGGGCATCTCGCCCTCGCCAGGCTTGAGCACCCCTGTAAAGTAGAGGAAAAGAAAATTCAGGATGCCCATGAAGGGGCCGATAAGCGCCCAGACATAGCCCAGCAGCCTTTGCTTGAACTGCGCTGTGAAGTCGCGCACAAAAAGACGCCAGATGATATGCCGCGCTCCCCACAGGTCCTGCCAGGCCTGCTTGATCCCCCAAACGAGGCCGCCTTGGCGCTCATTGGGGGTATAAACCGTGATTTCAACGCCGTCTTTATCTCTATACCGCATCGGTTCTCCATTCGTCTGGCAGAAGATGGCTTGCGCTACAATAGGATCGTTCAAGCTATTATATGATTCTCATATAATAACACTTAAAGGCAGCCCGCGGCGGCGAATAAGGCATCTGCCAATTAATAATTCAGCGTGGCCTCCTCGCCCATTATTTAGGCTTTTGAAAAAAATATACATATTGAACAGGCTGCTGTGGTGGTTCCTTATCGCACGTAAAACCTTGTTGAAGAAAATATTCATAGAGGGCGGTCATTTTCTCCATTGAGTTGGGATGGAGTTCCAGACAAATTTTATCTATTTGAGAAAGATCGGGGCCGTCCTCAAACACTTCATATTCTCCACCCTCAATATCGCAAATCAAAAAATTTGCCCCGGTTTTCTCCAATAGAGTCTCCAGCGGGAAGGTGGGAATAGTATCAACCCTCAAGGGGTTCGCAAAAGGGGTCAACGATGAGGCCCAGCATTGGGAATGGACGTAGAACTCAGAAGAACCCTGCATCCTGCTTGCGGCTGCGTTTATTATTTCGCACTTTACATTATTTTCTGCATGATTTCTTCGTATGATCTCAACAAGATCTTTATTAGCTTCAATAGCTGTGTACGCCTGCGGCAAAGAAGTTTTGCATGTTACGGTTGACATGACTCCCAGAGAAGCCCCAAGCTCAAGGACCCTGTCGGTACTAACGATATTCCTTAAGACGATGTCAATTTCCTTGTCTTCATAATATCCGGTAACTATGGATTCTTGGATATAGGGATGGATCCTGCCATCCTCAACGAGGATCCTGCAATTCCTGAAGAGGGAAAAGCCATCAGGAACGTCCTCCTTGTGCCCTGGACGTTCGTTTCGCGCTGGATAAAGGCCAAAGCGCGCCAATATGGTTTTTAGGCGAAAATAAAAGTCAGGAAGACGCATTTTTTCCTCTTTATCCCTGGACGCATGATAACGCCATTGCCATCTGCCACCAAATATTTCTCCAACAAAAGTAGGTCTGACTGGTTCTATGAATTTTATTAAAGAGCGACAACTTGACACGCATAGGGCATCATCTGCATTTTCGGACATACCTCTCCGATTATGCCTTAGTTCTTCGGGGTCTCGGGGTCAACCGCCTCGGTTATTATGTCACGCCATTTATCATATGCGGGCCCGGTGAGGTGAACGCCATCCACCGTCATATTTTTCGGCATATAGCCGTCAGGGCCCGCGAATGCCGCGTTGGAGTCTATCAACCTGACGGAATGCTTGCCGGCGATTTCACGGATGGCATCATTCATCTGGCGGATGCGTTCCGGATCGAAATAGGCGTCGCCCAGTCCCTTGCCCCGCTCCACAGGCAAAATGGTCGACGCATATACCTTTATGCCGGCCCCCGCCAGCTCGGACAGGAGGCGTTCATAGCGGCCGGCCCACTCGGCGACGGAAAAATCCTGATGACGTCGGCTGGAATCATTGACGCCGATGCAGACAAACGCAGCCTTTGCACCCGATGCCTTCGCAAGCTCCAGGCCATACTTCAGGGCGCCGTCAAGATTATTGGATCCGATGCCGGCATTGAATACCGGCATGCCCTTGATTTCCGGCAACCACAGCCCGTCCGTCAGGGAATCGCCAATTAATATCACCCCTCCGCCGGAATTTTTAATCTGCGGGGCCTGTATTTTTAAAAAATTTGCCCGGGTGGGGAGATATTCATGCGCGTCCGCGCCACCAGCGCCAAGAAACAGCGCGAAAACAAGCAGGACGGCAAGCCTAGTCTTTGTCATGGGCGTGGTTTCCCTTGTGCTGCACCCCTTCCAACGCAAGGTCCTGGCGCGCCAGCTCCAGGTCGTGCGAGGCCATTTCAAAGGCGAGCTCCTCAAGGCTCACCCTGGGACGCCAGCCCAGCTCCCGCTCGGCCTTCCTGGCGTCCCCCAGCAGGGTTTCCACTTCAGCCGGGCGGAAGTAGCGCTCGTTCACTGCCACGATGCGGTCGCCGGGGCGGACGGCCACGGCCGCGCGCGGAAGTTCAAAGGTTTCCGTGAGGTAATCGTAATCAACGGAATCCACAAAGCCCTGCTCCGCCAGACCGTGGCCCTCGAAACGGAGCGTCATGCCGAGCGCCTTGGCGGCCAGCTCCAGAAACTGGCGCACCTTGACCTGCCGCCCGGTGGCGATCACATAGTCCCTGGGCTCGCTTTGCTGGAGCATGAGCCACTGCATCTCGACGTAATCCCTGGCGTGGCCCCAGTCCCGCAGGGCGTCCATATTGCCCAGGGTAAGCAGCGAGCCCAGGCCAAGCAGGATGCGCGAAAGCCCGCGCGTGATCTTGCGGGTGACGAAGGTCTCGCCGCGGCGCGGGGATTCATGGTTGAACAGGATGCCGTTGCAGGCATACATGCCGTAGGCTTCGCGATAGTTCACGCAAATCCAGTAGGCATACAGCTTGGCGCAGGCATAGGGGCTTCTGGGATAGAAAGGGGTGGCCTCGGTTTGCGGGGTTTCCACCACCTTCCCGAACAGCTCGGAGGTGGAGGCCTGGTAAAAACGGGTTTTCTCCCCAAGGCCCAGGAGGCGGATGGACTCCAGCAGGCGCAGGGTTCCCAGGGCGTCGATGTTGGCCGTATATTCCGGCGTCTCGAAGGACACCTGCACATGGCTCTGCGCGGCCAGGTTATAGACCTCGTCTGGCTGTATTTCCTGCGTCAGGCGGATAAGGTTGGCCGCATCGGAGAGGTCGCCGTAATGGAGCACAAAGCGGCGACCGCTCTCCGCCGGGCTCTGGTAGAGATGATCCACCCGCTGCGTGTTGAACGAGGAGGACCTGCGTTTTATTCCGTGCACCTCGTATCCTTTTTCAAGCAGGAACTCGGCAAGGTAGGAACCATCCTGGCCGGTGATGCCGGTTATCAGCGCCCTTTTCACTCTCTATTCCCCTTTTCGCGCAGTGTGTCACGATGTTCGCGATACCAGGCAATCGCATTTTCAAGCCCCTGGCGAAGGTCAATGGACGGCCGCCAGCCGAGGGCGAAGAGGCGGCTGCAATCCAGCAATTTGCGCGGCGTTCCGTCCGGCTTGGAGGGGTCCAGCAGGATTTCCCCACGGTAACCGGTCAATTCCGCAATCATGGCGGCAAGCTCGCGGATGGAAACCTCCATTCCCGTGCCCACATTGATGTGGAGGGCGTCCGAATAATTTTCCATCAAAAAGACGCAGGCGTCGGCCAGGTCGTCCACATGCATGAACTCGCGCAGGGGCTTGCCGCTGCCCCAGATGGTCACCGATGGCGCGCCCGAGCGCGCGGCCTCGTCAAAGCGCCGGATCAGGGCCGGCACAACATGGGAATTGGTGGGGTGGTAGTTGTCCCCCGGGCCGTAGAGGTTGGTGGGCATGGCGCTGATGGCGTCCATGCCGTATTCCTCGCGGTAGGCGCGCGCCATGCGCATGCCGGATATCTTCGCCAGGGCGTAGCAATCATTGGTGCTTTCCAGCGGGCCGGAAAGCAGGGCCTCCTCCACGATGGGCTGCGGGGCCATGCGCGGGTAAATGCAGGAGGAGCCGAGAAAGAGAAGTTTTTTGCAGCCGTTGCGGTAGGCGGCGTCAATGGCGTTGGCCGCGATCATCAGGTTATCGTAGATGAAGCTCGCCGGATAGGTGGCGTTGGCATAGATGCCGCCCACGCGGGCGGCGGCCAGAAAAACATAGTCGGGCCGCTCGCGC
This sequence comes from uncultured Desulfovibrio sp., assembly GCA_947177085.1. GTDB lineage: Bacteria > Desulfobacterota > Desulfovibrionia > Desulfovibrionales > Desulfovibrionaceae > Desulfovibrio. Next base: position 14,927 of record CAMWTD010000007.1, on the reverse strand, counting down.
CTGAAAAAGGCGGCGGTCTTTTCCTGGTTGCGCAAGTCAACGTCCGCGCTTGAAGGCAACAGCAGGTTGGCGAAGCCGGCCTTGCGCAAGCGGCGCTCAATGGCGCTGCCCACCAGGCCGGAATGTCCGGCGACAAGTATTTTATCGTTTTTATCCATCAAGACGCCTGCCGGCTTTATGGGTTTTCGCGAGGCGCGCGGTTTCCCGCCAGCCCTGCATCCTGCCTTGCATCATGGCGAGGCGGTAGGGCCAGGTTTTCCCCCGCTCGGCCACCGCCTTCATGAGCGGATACGCCAGGTTCGCGGCCTTGAACCAGGCTGGGAAGCCATGCTTCGCCAGAAGGCGCATGCGCCAGACGCCATACTGCCTTGCCTTCTGGGTGTCGAAGACGCCGGCCCGCGGGATCGCATGCAGGGCGAGCACCTCGTCCGTCTTGGCCAGATTAAAGCCTGCGGCGTAGACTTGCAAGGCCAGGTCCGTGTCTTCCCCGCCGCCGTACTTGCGCCCGCTCGCCGGACCGAAGGCGGTGTCGTAACGGATTGTGTCAAACACTTGCCGGCGATAACACTGGGTGAAGGAACCTGTGCGCCGAAAAAGGGAATAGCGCGTGCGGACAGGGCGTACAGGGCATCCGGACGCCGGCGCGCCCGGGGCGTCGGAAAAATCCGCATATTTAAAGAGGACGCCGTGGAACCTCGGGTTTTCCGCAAAGATCTGCCGGAGTCGCTCCAGGCACGACGGCGTGTACTGGCAGTCGTCATCGGGAAAGAGCAGCAGGTCCCCTTGCGCCATGCCGAGCATTTCGTTGCGGATGGCGCAGAGGTTGCGGCCGGTCGCCAGATAATGCCGGATGTTGAGCCGCCCCCTGAACCTGTCAAGCACGGCGTCCAGAACTCCCGGCGGGTTTTGATCCGCCAGGATGAGTTCAAAATTCCGGTACTTTTGCTTCGCCAGACTTGTCAGGAGCCGTTCCAGCTCCCGCGGGCGTCCGATGGTGGAAACAAGAAGGGAAAAAGCCGGTGCGGGGGGCAAAAAGGCCGGGGCGCGCCCTGTTTTCTGCGGCACGGTCCACAACCTTCCCTTGCCCTTGAGAAAACGCCCCATGTCGGCGATGGATTCGGCGAGAGACGCGCTTATGCGCCGGTGGCAAAAACGCTCAAGCCAGTTGAACAGGAGATAGGGGTACAATCTCCGCCGCGACTGGCTGGGAAAATACTCCCGCGAGGCGCGCAAGAGTTCCAGCCTGCTCGTGAGCTGGTTGTCCAGGCATGAGCTCACGCCCCCGACCTTCATGCATGAAATGACATCTTCATAGAGCGCGTAATTCTTCTTTGTCACCGTGCGGCATAAAAAGTCATAATCCCCGGCAATGGCAAAAGAGGCATCAAACGTGCGTCCCGCGAAAAGCGACCTGCGGAAGAGCAGCCCGGGCATGGGAAAGGGGCAGAGGACAGGCATGTCCCCCAGCGGGTCAGGCGAAGCCCGGTGGATTTCGACGGCCTCGCCGTTCCTGTCCATGAGGAGCACGCGAAAGGAGGCGTACTCCACCCCTTCATCGTGGCGCGGCAACCTCTCGGCCAAAAGTTGCGTCACATGGGGGCCCGAGAGCAGGTCGTCGGCCCCGAGAAAAAGGAGCCATTGCCCCCGGGCGCGGGCGACAGCGCGATTCCAGGCGTCATAAATGCCGGAATCCCGGGCGCTTGCCATATCCAGACCGGGGAGGCGGCCTTGATAGGCGGCAACGATTTCCCTCGTGCCGTCCCGGGAATCGCCGTCCTGAACCACGCATTGAAAATCCCGGTTCGTCTGGGCGGCCAGCGAGTCCAGCAGAAAAGGCAGGGCCGTTGCGCCGTCACGGACGGCGACTATGATGCTTATGAGCGGCTCCCTATCCCTGTTCATGCCGTCCATAAAAATCCTCAAAGCGGACGATGTCGTCTTCGCCGAGGTAGGAGCCGGACTGAATCTCGATCAGGACGAGGGGGATGATGCCGGGATTCTTGAGCCGGTGGGTAGTGCCGGCCGGGATGTAGGTGGACTGGTTTTCCACAAAGAGGCCGACGGATTCGCCATTGGTGATCTCCGCCGTGCCGCTCACCACCACCCAGTGCTCGGCCCGGTGATGGTGCATTTGCAGCGACAGGCTCGCCCCGGGGTTGACGGTGATGCGCTTCACCTGAAAGCGGTCGCCGGAACTCAGGTTTTCATAGCAGCCCCACGGGCGGAACACCCGCGTGTGCAGGTGGCATTCGGGGCGGTCCGCCGTCTCGAGGCTCTCGACGATGCTCTTGACCTGCTGCAGGGAGCTTCGGGGCGCGACGAGCACCGCGTCCTTCGTTTCCACCACCGCCAGGTTCTCCACATCAAGGGCGGCCACGAGACGCCCGGAGCTGTGCAGGTAGCAGTTGCTGGCGCCCTTGGCCAGGATATCCCCGTTGCTGACGTTGCCGTTCTGGTCCTTTTCGCCGACCTGGTAAAAGGATTCCCACACCCCGAGGTCGCGCCAGCGCGTCTTGAGGGGGATGACGGCCGCGCGGCTCGTCTGCTCCATGACGGCATAGTCAAGTGAAATGGCGGGGTTCTGCAAAAAGGCGTCGCCGGGCTTGACGAAATTTTTCTTTTGCGTGCGGGCCTCCCAGCTTGTCCGGGTATGGGCGGCAATCTCGGGGGCATACCGCTCAAGCTCGGCGAGGTAAATATCCGCGCGCAGCAAAAAAATGCCGCTGTTCCAGAAAAAGCCGCCCTGGGCAAGCATGGCGGCGGCGCTCTCCAGGCTGGGCTTTTCCACAAAGCGCTCGACGGCGCGCGCTTCGCCGGCGAGGCTCTCCCCGCTCTTTATATAGCCGTAGCCGGTTTCCGGCGAATCGGGCTCCACCCCGAATGTCACGATCATCCCCTCGGCCGCGAGCGGGATGGCCGCCTGGACGCTTTCGGCAAAAATCCCGTTGTCGCCGATGGCATGGTCCGCGGGCATGATCAGCAGCAGGGGGGGCTCGGCGCTGTCGCCTTCCAGCTCGAGGGCGGCCAGTGCGCCCAGAGCCACGGCCGGAGCCGTGTTGCGCGGCGCGGGCTCGATCAGAAGGCGGCTCTCGACGCCGCAATCAGCGAGGCTTTCCTGGGCATAGAAACGGTGCGTCTCATTGCAGATGACAAGAGGATGCTTGAGGCCGGCAATCATCGAGGCGCGCTTTAACGTGTCCTTGAAAAGCGTTTTGCCGTTCCCGAGATCCATGAATTGCTTGGGATACGCCTTCCGTGACAAGGGCCAGAGCCTTGTGCCGCTGCCGCCGCATAAAAGTACCGGATACGCCGCGTTCATTCTGATGAGTGTCCTGAAGAAGATTAGCGGTGGGGGCGGTGCGCCCGAAAATGTGGCCCGGCCGCGCGTGCGCCCACGCTCCGGCGAGTCCGGCGCGCGGGAACCCGGCAGGAAGGCTTGCGGGATGCCGTTTCGTTAAAAATTCGGCTAACTGGGCTGCGCCCGGAGCCTCTGTCCCGTTGACAGGAGGTTCTCTCTGGGTGCGTCCGCAAAAAATGGGGGCGTCCAGACGTCGGGAATACGCCGAATCTCCCTGCCGTCTTGCCCTCGTTGCCCCTGCGCGCCACTTGCTGCCGCCATGGCGAGGGCGCTGCGGCATCCGGCCCCGGGGCCAGGAATCGATTGCGTGAGACTGGAACCGCGCCCCAAGGGGCTTTCCTTTTCGCGCGCCCAAGGGGCCGCCATCGGCATAAAAATCCTGTAAGCTCAACCTCTTGCCAGAGATTTAACTGGCGTAGAGATATACGCTATCCGGCGGAAGCGTGTCAACACGTGATTCCCTGCCCTCGGCAGGGCATCGTCCACTCGCGCAGCATCGGGCCCATATGGCGGCAATACGGGGTCGTCCTGGGGCCTGCGCGCCAAGATGCACATCGAAGATGAAAACCGCGTGGAAAAAATGTCCGTTTAAAACAGGCAGGCTGGTTTCGGGGGGACTACAGTGCCCCGGCGGAGCGAGACATGCGCGGACCCCACTCTTCAAGCCCCGTTGCCCCCAGTGGGCAGGCTATCACGAAAGGCACGGAGTTCGCCCGTTTCGGGCATCAGCCGCATTTCCCCCGCGCCCCGCTGTGCGGAATCCGGGGCTTGAGGGATCAGGAGCCAGCGGCCATGCGCTTGAGCCGGCGGAGAGCCGCCCATACAAGAGGCGGCGTCCCCTGTTTCGCAAGCCACTTCAGCCCCCGCGCCCCGGGGGCCGGGCTGGCGGATGACGCCGACTCCGGAAGACGTCCGTTGAGCGGCGCTGAGAGCACAAGAGCCTGAGGGTTCGCGCGCAACACTTCCACAAACGCCCTGTCCACATCCTGGCCGCACACGATCACGACTGGGCCTTCGCCGAAGGATGCCAGAAGTTGCAGAAACCCTTCCCTGTCCGGCGCATAGGAAGTGATGGGCAGCCCCGGGAAGGCGACGTTGAAAAATTCCACCTGGGGCAGCGGCACATGATGGCTAAACCTTGGGTCTGAAAAGGCACGGCACATGCCGCCGGTGGGCGGGTTCTGCGGCAGCCACAGCACTGGCGCGGGACCCGTGGCGAACTGCGCGAGCAACGCGGCGATGGAAGGATTTTCATCCAGTTCCAGCGCCGCGTCGCCCCTGTCCTCCTGAACGACGGCGCCCCTGCGAAAGCGCATGAGCCTGTTTTCAAAAATGGCATCTTCTCCGCAACGGGCCGTGAGTGTAAATGGTTTGCCACTTTTCGCGCTGTCTATTGGAACTGAGATATGCCACCATCGGCCACGCTCAAGCTCAACTTTTTTCACCAAAGAGCCATTGATGAGGAACTCCACTGTGCCAAAATTTGCCCCACCGTGAGCGGGCATCTCCAGCTCGAGAGAAAGGGACCTTTCTTCAGGCGTCCTCTGCCAGAAGCTGTTGGCCCGGCCCCAGCCTTCCTGCCAGGCGCAGCCGGCTTCCGGCAGCCGCCAGCCGTTGAGTTGCAAAAACTTGTCGTGGCGTGATCTGGGCAATGGAGTGTTGACGTAGCCCTTTTCGGCAACATAGGTCTCCACGGCTTCGTTCAGCCGTTCTTCGGAAGCCTTGTCCTTCTTCAGCAAACGCTGCGGGGCGAGCCAGCCGTCGCGCTGGAGGGCCGGAGGAATCTCCAGCGAGCATTTTTTGGAAATGCGCATGGAGATGCCCCCGTAATCCAGGCTGGGAAGCGCCTTCAGGAACTCTTCAAAACTCCATTTGCGAAGATAGGCCAAGGGCTGGCCAAAGGCATCGCGCGCGCCAGTGTCATGGGTAAAAATCTCTACCTCCAGAGCGTGCCTGTACCTTTGCAAGGTCTCGATAAAATCCGTGATATCCGGGGATTGCTCGTTCACCCCGCTCAGCGTCCAGGCATCCGCATTAAATACCCGCAACCGGCTCTCCTCGCTCCAGGCGGCTCCCGAAAAGGAATCGGCCGCGGTGATAATCATGCCGCCCGGCTTTACCACCCGCAAGAACTCAGAGATGGCCTGCGGGATGCACAGCATGTGATGCAAGGCCGCATTGCAGGCCACAAAATCCACGCTTTCATCCTTCAGCGGCAGGATGTGGGAGAAGCCCGACAGCCAGAACATCTCCGGCAGGTTGCGCTTGCCCTGTCCGGCCAGCGCCGGATTGTAATCGAGGCCGATGACTCTTGCGCCCATGGCCAAAAAACGCCAACTGTCAAAGCCCTCTCCCGCGCCCACGTCCAACGCTGTCTTGCCGGAAAGGTCAATGCCCCCCATGAGAGCGCGCCACAGTTTCCATTCGTTGTAACGATTGGCGAAATAGGTTTTTTCAATGCCATATTGAGCAAAAACCGCGTCCCCCTGGCTGGCATACTCCCGGCAGGCGGCGTCCCAGGCTTCAAAAGGCGGCCGTTTGCGGGCAGGTACCGTCCGGGCCACGGCATCGATTTCCAGAAAGCTCGCGCAATCGGCCTGCGTGTATTCGCCCATGAAGCAGATGTCTTCATCGCCAGGGACATACTGCTTGCCGCAAGCCGTACAGCGGAGTCCCGCCTGTTCACGCTCCAAGTCTCCGCCGCACGCAACGCAGCGCAGCAGGGGCATAACATCGCCGAGCCCAAGGGTTTCCATCAGGGCTTCTCCTTGCCGGAAGCCATACCCAGCACTATTTTTTCATACTCGCGCCCGAAGGCCCGCATCCTGCCCGGCAAGGCCGCCTGGGCCGCCGCCCGCGCCTGGCTTTCGGCCAGGGGATCATAGGTCGCAAGGCACTCCTCCATGGCGGCGGCCAGGGCCTCCGGATCTTCGGGATCGAAAAAGACGCCCCGCTCCGGGGCCTGCTCCCTGTGAACGCCGATGCCCGAGAGAAGTATCCGCTTGCCGAGGCTTTTGGCTTCCTCCACTGTGGTGCTCCAGCCCTCGAAAAAGGAGGGATTGACAAAGGCCACCGTGGCGGTCATCAGGGCGCGCACGTCTTCATAGGGCGCAAGCCCCAGAAAACGGAAACGCTCCGCAAGCCCGGCCTCCTCCACTGTTTTTTTAAAATTGGGAAAATACTCGGGGTGGCGGTAATCATTGGTACGGCCGGTGCTGATCACAAGGGGCGTTCTCCCCTTGCTTTTCAGTATCTTCAGGGCCTCCAGCACCACCCCATGATTTTTATGAATCCAGAGTTGATTGGGCACATGGAAAAAGGGCTCGTGGATATCATATTTGCCCAGAACCGCCCGCTGCTCCTCCTCGGCGGCGGGGCGACTGTCGGCCACAAAGCGCAGGATGCGGGCCTTGTGCGCATGTTGCGGAAACAGCCGGGCGAAGTCGGCGGCAGCGTCGGCGCTGCTCAGCAAGATGCCCTGCGCGTCGGCCGCGCCGCCCGCAAAATGCCTGTCGCGCATGGCGATTTCCTCAGCGCTGAAAAATTCCGGTCGGCGCACATGCTGGAAATCCGGAATCCAGCACAAGGCGGCCACCCGGGAACGCCGCCCGAGGGCCGGCCCGTGCGAGAGCAGCCCGACCCTGTTCTTGCGGAGAAATCTGCCCGTCATGCCGCCATTTTGCAGATAATGCCGCCCGAAGGCATCCCAGAGGCGCGTGACCCGGGTCAAGGGAGGCATATGGATGCCCGGCAGGGAATTGAGCGGCGCGGGCAGATTGTCCGTGGAACCCAGGGCCACCACCTCGATCCTCGCGTCGGGCAGGCTGCGGACGGCCTTCGCCAGATTAATGAAATAATTCAGTCCGCCGACCCATTCGGCGCTGTTGGCGATTTGCCATGCGACCCTGATCATCGCCGCTTCTCCTCATGGTCTTGCTGCCTGAACCAGCGCACATATTCCAACAGGCCCTCCTGAAGCGGGATTCGGGGAGTGAAGCCCGTTTGCCGCACTTTCTCGCAGGAGGCGAGATAGACGGTCGGGTCGCCGGCCCGGGGGACGCCTGTAAATTCGGGCGACAGCCCCGGCTCCCACGCGTGGCCTATGAGGCCGGTGATTTCCGCCACGCTGGCCCCCTCGCCCGAACCGCCATTAAAGACGGGACAGGCCGGGCTCGCCGCGTCGGCCAGCAGGTGCAGGAGCCGCGCGGCATCCGCCACATGGAGCCAGTCCCGCGACTCCCTGCCCGTGCCCTGGAAGGAAAAGTCCCCCGAAGCCGCCTTGCGGCAGGCGTCCCACAAAAGCTGCTTCCGCAATCCAGGGCCATACACGGAAAAAAGGCGCGCGATGGCGATATGGAGGCCGTAATTTGAGGCATAGGAGCGGCAGAGCTCTTCCGCCATCCTCTTGTGGACGCCATAGGGCGAGATGGGGCGCAGGGGCGCGTCCTCCCGGATGGGCGATTCGGCCTCTCCGTAGACGGCCGCGCTGGAGGGGACGACGATGCGCGCTTCCGGCGCATGCAGCCGGCAAAAGTCAAGCGATTCCGCCAAGGTGACCACATTGGCGTAAAAGTCGGCCAGGGGGTCCGCCAGTGAGGCCGCCACGGACCCGGAGCCCGCGCAATGGATAAGCGCATCAGGCGTGCCGGTCGTTTTCTGGAACTCCACGAGGTTCGCGCCGGTCACTGGGCCGAAGAACACAGGGCCGGGAGCGGCGGCCGCCGCATCCGGAGCGCCCAGGCCAATGCAGGCGACCCTCCAGCCGCAGCCGGCGAGGCGCGCGGCCACATGGGAGCCGATGAAACCGAAGGCTCCGGTGATATAGGCCAGCTTTTCCACTTCACTCCCCCGCAAGTTCGGCGCTGATTTGTGCCATGACCTCAGCGGGAAGCCCCGCGCGCCGGGCCGTCTCCACATCTTCCGGACGCCAGTCGCGCCGCCCCGGCGCAAGCCGGACGAAACGGGCGCGGTTTCCGGCATAGATGCAATAGGGCGGCACGTCCTTGTCCACCACGGAGCCCGCGCCGACAATGGCGCCGCGGCCGATCGTCACCCCCCCGAGAATGGTGGAGTTGCAGCCGATCCACGCATTCGCGCCGATGCGGATGGGGCGGCTCTCCACATTCGCCCAGCATTTGCCAAGGCCGGGCAGCCCCTTTTGCTCGCTCAGATACCAATGCCATCCGTCATCGATGCGCTCTTCCCAGTCAAGGGAATGCATGTTGCCATCCATGATTGTGCAACCCCAGGAGACCATGACCTGGGGGCCGATTTCAATGCCCTCGGGCTGTGAGATGACCAACGTGGTGCCGGAGCCGACAGAGGCGCGCCGCCCCAGGCGCAACTGGCCGATTCCCCGCTCAAACACTACATGCGCGCGCAAGTCAGCGCCGTCTTCGGCGAGAACATAGGGCACATTTTTTTGCGTCACGCGCGCTTCAATAGCCGCGTTCAGGCAGCCGGCCCTGCCGGGGCCGCTGACCATGCCCTCCTGCCCCTTGTTCTTGAATTCAAAAAGGCGCTGTTTCACGCAATGAAGGATTTTTTTCAGGCCTTTCTTTAAAAAGACGCGCGGCGATGTAAACGCCAGCGACAGCTTGCATGCGGCCGCGCCATGGACCTTTGCCGCCAGCCGGGCAAGCAGCGGCGAGCCCTGCGTGACCGCCCCCTTGAACAGCCGTTCCTCCAGGGTCAGCCCGCGTCCGTCAAGGGGAAAAAGCTCAAGATTTTTCTTCAGACCGTCGAGAAATTCTTTCCGCCGGTCTTCGGGCACATGCACCATGTAAAACACCAGGGGGAGCGTATACAGCGCATGCAGCCCGGGAAGACGCTCAAGAAAGTGGCTCTCTTTCAAATAGCTGAGGGCTTCCCGCGACACGTTGATAAAGTCAGTGATATTCTTGCTCCGGCTGGTGGAAATGGAGCCGTCACGTTGAAAATAGTTATAAAACGGCGCTTGCGACACATAGACCGACCTGGAGTTCAGGAGCGTTTGGAGAGCAAAAAGGTGATCTTCATACAGGGTTGCTTCAGGAAAGCGAAAAGCATTTTCCTCAAGATAGGATTTTTTCGCAATAATCTGCCAGGCGTGGGCGCGCCACGCGAAAAGCGCCAGAAAATCCTCGTTGGAAAGCTGGGCAGGGACGATCAACTGGTCAGCGAAGTCCCCAGGCATCACGTTCAGCGCGGCATACCCATTTTCATATACCGTGCAATAATTGCAAAAAAATATCTGCGGATCGTATTCCCGGATGAGCGTGGTCATTTTTGTCAGTGCTCGAGGCTCGATCCAGTCATCCGAGTCGATGAACCAGACGTACCGCCCCCGGGCCCTGGCGAGGCCAAAATTCCGCGCCGCGCCGAGACCCTGGTTTTCCGTATGGCAGACCCGGATGCGTTCATCGTGAGCGGCAAAGGAGTCCGCAATTTCTCCAGTGGCGTCAGTCGCGCCGTCATCGACGATGATAATTTCAAAACTGCCTTTCTGCGCGCAGATGGATTCCAGGCAACGCTCAAGGTACTTTTCCACATTGTACGCGGGGACAATTATGGAAAACAGGGGTGACGGCGTGACGCTCATTGACGGCGTTGCGGCATCCATGCCCACATCCTTTATATTTTTTATATTTTAGGGCCGTCCCGGCATTGCCCGGAGCCGCTGACGGAGTTTTTTGTACAGAGACCTCAAGCGGGCGGAAAAACTGTAATACCTCTGCCGGTCCAAATCGCGCTGGGCGCAATGGGGCACATAGTCGCGGGCAAGCAGGGCGCAGCGCCGCAACGCCTCTTCATCCGGATGCCGGGCGAGCAGGGCTGCGAGTTCTCCGGCATCAGCCCAGCCCTTGGACATGTGCAGGAGGTATTTCGCTTCCTCCTCGCTCAGGCAGGGGAAATTTTCGCGGATAATGCGGTAGCATTCCGGCATCATCAGTTCCGGCTGGCTAGAAAGGCCCCCGAGATAAAATTTCATGACAGGCTTGGGAACAATGTGGAAATGCTTCTTCTTTTTTATGGCCCTGTGCGTCCACTGCCCATCCGCAGTAATTTTATAGGAGAGGTCATACAGGCCGACATCATTGTAGGTCTGGCGATGGACAAACATGGCGTTGTGCGGGCAGGGGATATGGCTGACCAGCATCCGTTCATCACAGATGTCACACTTTATGACAGATTTTTCCCCGCCATCGACCTGCCACGCCCAAGCGGCGTGGATATCCGCCGGCTCGCCGCCCATGCTGTTTTTTATGGTTTGCAGGCCGCCGGGAAGAAGTTCGTCGTCAGAGCCGATAATGTTGATCCACTCCCCGGACGATTTGAGGATGCCCTTGTTCATGGCGTCGTAGAGACCCTGATCCGGTTCCGACGTGATTTTTAGGGGCAAGTCGCTGTACGAGGCGGCGATATTCAAGGTAGCGTCCCTGGAGCCGCCGTCCATCAGCAGCACTTCAAAATCGCGGCAGGTCTGGGCGCGCAAGGAATCCAGGCAACGGCTCAGCGTTTTTTCCGCGTTCAGGGTGGCGATGACAATGCTGAAAAGCGGCATGGGTCAGCTCTTTTTCCGTTTTAATCCGCGCCATGCGCCATGGAGTTTTTTAAAGACGCGCACGCCAATATTGTCTTCAAGCACGGCAAGCCGTTCTCCATGGTCGTTCAGGTAGCGGCAAACCCTGTCCGTGACGCCCTCCAGTTCGCAGAGTCGTCGTTCCAGCTCGCTGTTCTGTGTTTCCAGCCACGCGTTACGCCTGTCCAGTTCGGCCTGACGGATGTTCAAGGCGCACTCCCTGGCTTCCAGCACCGCGCCGAGAACGAGCAGCCTGGCGTGCTCCAGGCTTTCACCAGGGAGTGGCTTGCGGGCAACAAAGGTATACAGTTTGCCAGGGGAGGCCAGATCTTTCTGCAAGTCGGCGATTTTTTCGGCGTTGGACATGGCATAGGGCCAGCGCCATGCCGCATCGGCCATCTCCTCTATTTGGGCGTCCTCTGCCGGGGCCCAGTTCACCGGCGTCGCCAGGGGGCCCAGCACATCGGCGACAGCCAACCCGGCTCTCTCCATGGCGTGCAGATACTGCTCCACTGCGAAAGCATTTTCTCCCCCGTAGAATCTATGCAGGGGATGGCGCTCCAAAAAAGTGGCGAGGTCCTCGGGCCTGTCGATGACATGTTCCCGGGTGGCCACGAAGATGCCCCCGGGTTTCAGTACCCGGGCGCATTCCGCGCAATATTTGTCCAAATCCTGGGCATGATGCAGGGCCTGGCGCGCGAGGACAAGATCAAAGGTATTGTCCGCGAAGGGGAGCGCCTCACCCCACGCGCGCACCACCGGCCAACCGCCCGTTTGCGCGGAGAGTTCCCGGATGGCTTTGGCGCCCACCAGCGGGCTCTGGTCCCCTTCCGCCGCCACGACGTTCCAGCCATCTTTCCAGAGGGCATAGGCGGCGATGCCCCGGCCGGAGGCGAGGTCCAACGCAAGTCCCGGGGATGGCGGCAGGAGCGCGCCCGTAGCCTGCCATTCCGCTCCGAGAGAAAAACGCTCCGCGGCTTCCGGCAAGGGATCGTCAAAATAGCAGGCGCGGACAAGCTCCTGCCGGTCGGGCTGCTCCCTGAGCCATGCCACGGCCTCTTCCCAAGTCATTTCAGCAGTGTTGCTCATTACCGTTTTCCTAGGGATGCCGACGGGCCGGACGCCTTCTCCTGTCAGTCCGTTTCTGAGGAAGGTTGCGGGCGCTGCCGGAGGACTCTGGCGGGAGTGCCGCCCACCGATGTCCACGGGACAACACCCTTTACTATTAGTGAGCCGGCCGCGCCCCCTGCACAATCGCCAACAGTGACACATTTAGGAGTGATACATTACCAACCTATCCACACCTTGTCTCCATTGATGATGGGAGTATTTTTCACATGCGCCCAGTCCTCTTTCCTATGACACCAGTCGAGAATATTATTTTTTCAGCATACAAAATCGAGAAAAATGGAGTCGCAGTCAACAATGAAGCAAACCCAGAAATGAAAACATCATTTCCAATGCTTACAGAAGTATGGGCCTCAATAAGGGGCAATCCTATAAAAGTACGCTTGCCATCATGTACTTTTACTTCGCCTTTAAATACTACACGCCTTCCATAATTCACTACAATACTATTATAATTGTCATTTTTCTATGTTTCGTCCATGTTGATGTACCAATTCTTGCCGTGGATGCTAGGAAAAAATTTTTCGACCACGGGTAGGAAGGTTGTGTTCGTTAGTAAAAGGAGGGCAGTTTTGAAGCGTCAAAAATAATGAAAAAAATTTTTTCACTGCCTATCCCCATTGTTGTTGAGGCTACGTATAACTTTTGCCGGATTGCCGGCTACCAAGGTAAATGGGGGTACATCTCGCGTCACCACCGCGCCGGCGCCAACCACTGCGCCGTCACCAATTGTAACGCCCTTGAGAATGATGGCGTGGGCACAAATTAGCACGTCATCGCCAATCTCCACCGGAGCGCGGGCGATTTTCTCATGCCAGTGGCGTCCAACGGTGGCGATGTCCACGAACTGCTCATGCCGGGCTTTACAATCGTCAATGGGGTGGGTGTCGGAATCAAAGATATTGACACTATGCGAAATGAGGACACGACTACCTATCTTAATGCTATCCGCCGCCCATATCCTTGCTCCATCACCAATATAACACCAGTCGCCAATCTCAATCTTTCCTTCTTCAAAAATAAATATATCACCTCGGCAGTATACGTGTGCCCCCAAAATAATAGCAGAAAGGTCATTCCGCGCACCACGGATGGTCGCTTCCGGAAAAATGATCGTTCCTTCTCCCTGCCGCCAGGTATGGAAGGACGGTTCCTGCGGTTCTACCACCTGTTGCGGAGGGGCAGATGCCAGAGCAGGCGTTATTTTGGGCAAGACCCGCAATGCTTTACGCCACCCCCTGCGGAAGATGGATGGGCGGGGCGGCTTTCGCTGTTCCAGCAGCCACGCGCGCAAGCGCTTCATGGCCTTCGGGTTTTCAACCAATGGCGTCTTTTTGACCTCCAAGGGCCTTTCGGCCAGGGCTTGGGGCCCCATGTCCATAACACCGCAATTCTGTCCAGTACCGTCAAAGCCGCCATTGAGCACAAGAGTTTCGGCCGGGTGCAGGCAAAGGCCCTTGGCCCTGAAAACGCTGGCATACCAGAAAACGGCCCAGGTCTTTATCGCCCCACGTTGGTTGGCCAGAATCTGGCTCCAGTAATCCACCGCGCCGTCGAGATTGAACCGGCGGATGTCATCAGGGCCGAAGTCCCGGACAAACGCTTCGCTGTCACGGGAAAAATGCTTCCAGGCGCGGGCCCAGGTGGCCCAGCCCCAACAGGAGGACTGGCGCATAAAAAATGTGGGCGGCAGCCAGTTTGGCTTGATGGGAAACATGTGCCCGGCCACATGCATGACCTTTTCCTCATCCGCGTAGAGCCGCAGGGCGTCGTTCATGTAGCTCAAAAAATACGGGGAAAGGATGAGGTCGTCCTCAAGAATGATGCCCCTGCCGTATTCCGCCATGATGGAGGAGACGCCGGCGACGATGGAGTCAGCCAGGCCCGCATTTTCCTGCCGGGCGCGCAAGGTGAGGGAGCGAAACCCCTTCACGCCCATCACCTGCGCGCGGGTCTCCTGCACCATCGCCTCATCGGCATCCCCCCTGGGGCCATCGGAAAAAACGATGACATCCGTGGCGGCGGCCTCAGGGCACGCAAGCAGGGATTCCAGCGCCCGCCGCGCATGGCCAGGACGATTGTAGACAAAAAGAGCTACCGGGGCCAGCTCATTCATTGCGCTCCCCTTGCTACACAGCCGGCCACAAATTCACCGAGCGCGCTTTCCCATTTCTCTCGTGAAAAATCTGCCCGGAAGCGCGCATAGTTCTCCTTTTTCGGCGGCTGGCTCACCAGCAGACAAAGATTCTTGAGCATGGCGTCGGTATCTTCCACATCCTGTGCCAAGCCTATGCCGTAGTCCTCCGCATACTTTTGCATCAGGCCGCCGGTAGGGACCAGCGTGGGTTTGTCGAACAGGGCCGCCTTGACGAGCAGATTGGAACTTCCGGGGAAATTTTTGTAGACCGCAAAAATCGCGTCACTCGCGGCAATGCAGGCATTGAGTTCGGCCTCATCCTCGATATAGCCATCATGCAGGAAAACATTTTCTGCCTTTTCCAGGGCCGCCATGGCCACCCGGCTTTCCCGGGAAAAGCCGGGAATGCTGAATTGCCCGATCACGGCGAAAAGTATCCTCGCGGGATCTGCTTTCGCCCCCATTTTTGCGAGCGCCGGCAAATTCTTGCGTTCATCGATGATGCCTGTCAGGAGAAGAATCTTGCGTCCCGCCGCTTTTTTAAGCAGCGCGCCCGCAACCTTACCCACTTGCTGCGGGAGCTGGTCCCCAGCGCAATCTGGCAAAAGCTGGAAATACTTAGCGGGAAAAATGCGTTGGCGCAAGGCGACGGCTTCCGCACTCAAAAAAGCCATGCCGGCAGAACCCTTGGAAGAATAGGCACCATGGCGACGTGCCTCTATTGGGGTGAGGGGGGCAAAGGA